>DAOJ01000020.1:445-13908 GCA_002502365.1 Euryarchaeota archaeon UBA106 | reverse complement strand
TGCACCCGAAGGAGGGCGCAGTGAACATCTGATGTCCTGTGTTTCGTCCTCGAGTACAAAACTCAGATTTCCTGCACGTGTAAATCGAGATTCTGATGCTAGACCCACAATTGTAATTTCATAATCCTTTGAGGTATGTCTTTGCCGATTTCGCCAAGCTTCAGCAATACTAATTGGTCTACGAGGTAAAGCACCACCTGTGATTAGTTGGTTACGAATTTTTTTCAGTCTATCTCCGAAAAAGGATTGGATATCTGTCATTTTACCTTCCGTTTTTGATGAACCTGTTATATCGAAATGAATTTCAATTTCAGCGTCAACATCTGAGGCCAACATAGGGAAATCCTCCATCCTATAATGGTCCAATCCATGTGGCCTTGGAGCGGGAGATATTTCATTCGAGTTTATCGGTGCTATTGTCCTACCAATCGCTTCACCGGTTTCTGATCTTGCTAAAGTTGCCTGTAGTGATTGGGGAGTATGTTGAATCTGAGAATCAGTTACATCAAGCGTTTCTTCCGTTGGTACGATTGTTAGTAACTCGTCAATAGTTTGACCAGTCAATAACCTAGTGCTGCTAGCAGTGGCTGCTTCAATTAATGGACCAAGGTTAGTTAATCCCTCAATCTTGAGTTGGGCATCTCTGCCCATCACAATCAATCCTGCGGCTGCTAAAGAACGACTCTTTTCAGCCCAAGACTCAGAGGTCATCCAACTTAGGTCAGATAGGCCCGCTCATGATGATATCGCTCAAAACCGCTCGGAGAGCGAATTTGTAAATCTCATTCATCCCAATCTGTAAGTGAGGCTAAATCGACCTTGCGATTCTCATCAGCCACAGTCTCAGTTTCCCAATCAGCCCAAGATAGATTTCCCTGCCATTGCTCGGATTTAGGGTCCATTGATTCAGAATTGACATCTTCATTGTTCTCGGCTCTGTTTTCCACTGCAGCAAGACGTTCTTCATCTTCAACGACCCTATCAAGGAGTTCGAGAGCTAGTCGTAATGCGAAAGAGACGAATGATTTCTTGTTATCTAATCGATCGTTTTCACCAAAGTCTCTGCGGCGAACGATGAATTGGTCTCTGGCGGTTACGGCAACGTGTACAAGTCCTACTTCTTTGCTAGGTGTTGCTCCGCCAGGTCCGGCGATGCCCGTGATAGCAATTGACACCTCAGCATCTGAACGATATCTAGCACCTCGAGCCATTTGCAAAGCCACCTGGTGCGATACTGCTCCTGCTTCCCCTTCATCAAATGCAGACTTTTCCACACCGAGTTCGCGCATCTTTGCTTCGTTATTGTAAACCACCCAACCTTGGTCGAACCAGTTAGTAGCACCGGAAATATCTGTAAAGGTAGATGCTAGTAATCCACCAGTGCAAGATTCAGCAGTTGCAATGCTCCATTCCCTCTTGCGCAGTCTTCGGCTCAACCTCGAGGCGAGCGCTGCAGTCTCTTCGACCACGATTGTTCGCTAGCCTTGTCCTTCTTGATTCTTTCACATCGCTGAAAAGCAATTTTTTGGTGGGCCCGACCGGAATTGAACCGGTGATCTTCGCTTTGTAAGAGCGACGTCATAACCCCTAGACCACGGGCCCTCGGAGAGAACGCGGGCGCAATGTGTTCAAATGATTGGTGGTGCAATAACCTGTCTCGAGGAGAAGCCATGAACCCCTTGCTAGAGCTCTTGGAAAGGATTCGAAAAAGTGGTATACCTCTTGAAAAAGAGGTTGCTGAAGCCATGCAGCAGGTCTACATCGGTTCGTTTACAGACTTCGAATTAGATCCATTTTGGCACGACAGACCTGTTCCCTTCCTGATTACTGACTATGGCGCCGCGAAAACAATATCTGCACCACATATGATAGTTACTCTCTTGCACCATTTAGAATTGAAAAAAAATCAACACGTATTATTGATTGGAGCAAAAGCAGGGTATCTGTCTGCACTTATTGACCATATAGTTGGTGAGTCGGGAATGGTGACAATTGTCGAACCTCATCAAGAAGTTCTATCCCATACCGAAGAGAGACTAGAGTTTCATGATTCGAAAGGCATAATCCGAATTTTACCTGTTGAAGCATTGGAAAATATTGACGCCAATTCTCGAGGAGTGGACAGGGTATTGATTACAGGTGCAATAAAGCAAACACCTCTGATTGTTGCAGGCATGGTAGAGGAAGGAGGGTTTGTTCTGGGTCCATTTGGTGGCCCGATACAACAAACATTGCTAAAGAGAGAAAGACAAGGTGACAAATGGATGGATACCGAACTTGGAAATGTTGTTTTTGGCCCTATGGACTTTACCGAAGCAGAGCGGAATCCATTAGATCCACAAGCACTTGCTGACCACATAGAAGACGCTTTGAAACTCATAGTCGATTTGATTGAGATTGAAGACGAAACAGTAGTACGAATAGAAGAATTGGTGGAATCTCTCAGGGGGATGCCTTCCGACATACCAACATTAGAGGAGGATGCTTCAGAGGACGATTTGGTAGAGCACCCGGTTATTGAATTATTGATGGCTGAGATGGAATGGTTACAACCAATGTGGCCTCTTTTTGAACAATTGTTATCCATCGATATAGATGCGCCTGCTGATTGGGATGATGAACCTCCTATGGTCGGGGGACACGAAGACCTAGTTCCCTAATTGATAATCAAATCATAATTTCGAATACGTAGTGTTCATGCCACCCCCTTGTTTCGGGCAGGTTATGAGCGTCAGGCCAGCCTTGGCCAAACTGAACCATCAAGATGTTCGACAACGCCGTAGGGCAGTTAGACATCTTTTCGAACTAAATGATCCCGAGGCATTGGTTGGATTCGAAAAACTATTGCAAGATCCTGACCCTTGGTTCAGAGAAAAAGCCCTTGAAGCAGTGGAAAAATGGGCAGCGAGTAAAGACCTCTCTCTGATTGAGAGACTTTCCAATTCTAATGAAGATTCTAGGAGATTGTTGGCTGCGAGAATCGCACACAGGGCTGGAAAGGCAGGTCAGCAGATTCTAATTCGACTAACCTCCGATAGTGAACCAAAGATTAGATTGGCTTCTTGGAAAGCAAGAATTAGTCAAGATGAAAAATCAATTTCAGAGGCACTGGAAAATGATGATAGAGCGGTGCGCAAAGCCGCAGCAGAACGAATTTTGGGCTTGGGCGAATGGAAACCAGAGGTAATTATTCAACTACTTTCAGATGATTCCCCGGCAGTTAGGAACATAGCCATCAGAATTATTGAGCAGAGGGATTCTGTATCCGAGGAGGAAATTATCCATAGATTGAATGATTTAATCAATGATTCATCTGGCGAATTAAAGGCTCGAATTGCAGGTATTCTACTAGTTTCATCTCCTAATCAAGTCAACGATTGGATTGGTGATTCTGATACAGCATTTGTAAATCAATTTTCGAAAATTCTGAGAGATTTAGATTGGACATTGATTGAAAACTTACCCAATAAAATCAAAGGAGTAGGTTCGGAAATGTTGTTGATTAGATTATTACGAGGAGATAGGAGTGAAATTGGGAAAAAATTACGTGAAGAATTGTTGAGGGATAATTCTCGCTCTGAAACAATGATATCGCAACTAATCGAGGATTCAATTGGAAGGCCTATCGATGAATCTACATTGTTAATAATCGAGAAACTAAAGGATTCTGAAAGTGAATTGATTTCTCAATCTGCAAATAATTTACTTGCAGAATTGTAGTCCAGTTTAGTTCCCAATCGCTGGTTGTTTCAATCTAGATAACGGAACAGCGATTGGTGGTAGATGATCTGAAAGACGATGTCTACTAGTTTTTGGATGCATCAATTCACCGGAAAGTGCAGCATCAATAACATCTTGTTTTGAAATTGAATCCCTTCCACTATTAGGCCATAAATCAAGTTCTATTGAGTCATCATCGAGATAATCAATCAAAACACAAGGAACGCATAGTAAACCGATTCTTTTTGCTACATTGTATCTATGGTGTCCATCAAGTATTGTACCGGTTGTTCTATCCAGTAAGAGTGGCTTTGTGTAAGCGTTCCAGCGATGAGTTATGCGTTCAAGTTGATCGACTTTTTTTGGAAGAATTTGTTCATGAGGTCGGAGTATCTCTAATGGCACCAACTCGACCTCCATAACCCTCGGAAAAGGACATCACAGTTAGGCCTAATGCCCGACGGGTTGATGTTTGAACCATTAGGAGACAGGTCATGGAAGACCTATCGAGCCAACTGTCCGACTCGGACAAGTTGGTCTTAGATAGACTATGCGAGCGAGGTGAAGCTTGGGTAGTTGGTGGCTGGGTTAGAGATTCATTGGCAGGAAAAACACCTAGTGAAATGGACATAGCAACAACCTTGACTCCTCAAGTTGTTAGT
Organism: Euryarchaeota archaeon UBA106; assembly: GCA_002502365.1. Taxonomy (GTDB): domain Archaea; phylum Thermoplasmatota; class Poseidoniia; order Poseidoniales; family Thalassarchaeaceae; genus MGIIb-O1. The sequence goes on along the minus strand of DAOJ01000020.1, from coordinate 9,526 downwards.
GAAATTTTTGAGAAAACAATTCCAGTTGGTGCAGCCTATGGGACAATTTTGGTAATTGATGAAAAATCAGAGAAATCATGGGAAGTAACCACCCTGCGTAGTGACGGTTCATACGGAGATGGTAGAAGACCTGATCAAGTAAAATTTGGCGATGATATCTACCAAGATCTAGCAAGAAGGGATTTCACAATTAATGCAATGGCATGGGAGCCAAAAACCGGTCAAATCATCGACAAAGATTCTGCTGGACAAAATGATTTGAAATTGGGTATTGTTCGTGCTGTTGGACTGCCAGAGGAACGAATTACAGAAGACGGCCTGAGAATTTTGAGGGCTTTTCGATTTCTTGATGCCGGAGATTTGGGGGCTAGAAGATTGGAAGCAGATTTACAATCTGCGATTATAGACAATTTACAAATGCTTGACTTAGTTTCTTCTGAACGAAAATGGGCTGAATTATCGAAGATTTTTGTGGGGCAAAGAAGGAAGGAAATTATTCAATTGATGGATGATTGTAATGTGCTTAATCGCCTAATTAAAAATACAAAATTCACCTTGAATCGCCAATTTTCCGGTATACCTTCAGTTGATCTTGCTGTACTCTGCTCTGAAGATGAACGTACGGGGATTGAGCTGGCTAACCATTTGAAAGAGCAGTTGAAATTATCAAATCTCGAGGCATCAACAATTCAATTTTTACATGACTTGAAATTAACCGACTTGAGATTAGAAATTACATCACTTAGAAGATTTAACTCAGCATTATCCGAATCTATGAAAAATGAAGTAATGCAATATTTCGGAGAACAAGCAATTGAATTCATCGATGCAGCATCTCAAATTGGACCTCTGTCGATGTGGAACAAACCGATGGTCGATGGAGAATACTTGATGAAAATCACAGGCTTAGAAGCAGGGATTAGGCTCGGTCGGCTAAAGGGCTGGCTGCATCGAAGACAAATCGAAGAAAATTTACAAAGTACTGAAGAGGTAATCGCTCTGTTGGATACTTTAGATTGGGAAAATGAAGAGCCCACAACTTGGCCTTCTTTGAGCTGGCCCTAATCACAATTCTCCGAGATATTCGACATATTCATTCGCATCTAAGAATTGGTCCTCATCAAATTCATGAGGTTTGACAATCAAAAACCATCCATCTCCGTAAGCGTCATCATTTGCTAGGTCAGCATTATCTTCAACTTCACCATTAAGTTCCAAAACCTTGCAAGGGAATGGTGAATTAATCAATACTCTATCTGAAACCGTCCTTACAGTTACCAGTAATTCACCAATGCCAATTTCATCACCAGCGTTGGATGATTCAGATCTTCCTTCTCCCTCGTCATTATCTCGAACTCCAGCGGTTCCCTCGTCGTCAAGGACAAACTCGCTAGTATCTTGTGGATGAGGCAAAATAACTCGTACTACGTCTCCATAATCTGCACGTAAAAATTCGGACATACCTACCTTGACGGTTCCATCCTTTTCATCTATCAATTGAAGCCATAGATGTTCAAGTGTATAACGGCGGTCGTGAGCAACTCCAAATTCGAAGTAGTCCGAGTCAGACATATCAATCCCCGAAAAGGCCGCCCGTGGTCTCTGATTTGAATCATTCGTTCTGAGAATAAGCGGGTTATGGCAACTTACGATGTATTAACAATGAATGGTTACTCGGCAGTATGAGGATACAATATGGACTATGCTGAAACGGAAGAACAGAGCATGATTCGAGAGATGGTTCGCGACTTTGCTGAGGAGGTTTTAGCACCTACTTGCCTTGAAAGAGATAGAGAGCAAAAGCCACCTCTAGAAGAATGGAAAGCATTCTGTGAATATGGATTACAGGGAGTAACGATTCCAGAAGAATTTGGTGGCAATCCAATAGATGATATCTCCGAGGCGATTATTGTTGAGGAACTCGCCCGGGTAGACCCCTCCTTTTCGGTCATGTATTGTGTACATGTTGGTCTCTGCTCTATGACAATCGCTTTGCATGGAAATCAAGAGCAAAAACAACGCTATCTTCCACGCTTAGCTGCAGGAGAAATCGGTGCTTACTCACTATCCGAAGCCGGAGCTGGGACTGATGCTGCAGCAATGGGTTGTAAAGCTAAATTGAGTGAGGATGGATCTCATTACATCCTCAATGGTGAGAAAATGTGGGTGACAAATGGAGCATCAGCGGACATTTATGTTCTATTTGCAAAAGATGTCAACCACCCAGATTTTGGTGTCAAAAAGCATGGTGGAACAACTGCATTTATTGTCGACTCAACTATGGAAGGATTCAGTGTTGGAAAGAAAGAAGATAAGTTAGGGATTAGGTCTTCAGATACCTGCGCACTTTTGCTTGAGGATTGCAAGGTTCCAGTTGAGAACGTGCTGAAAGAGAGAGGAAAGGGATTCCCAATTGCTATGAACGCGCTAGATAATTCAAGAATTGGCATTGCTGCACAGGCTCTAGGAATTGCACAGGGTGCCTATGAATCTGCATTGAATTACGCACATCAACGGGTTGCCTTTGGAAAGCCTATCGCTCACCACCAAAGTATTGGCAACTACTTGGCAGATATGGCGACTCAAACCGAAGCTGCCCGCCACATGGTCTACAAAGCAGCATGGGCAAAGCAAAGGCATTACGAAGAGGATGGACCAAGACATTCAATGGAAGCTAGTATGGCGAAATTGTTTGCAGGAGACACCGCAATGTGGGTGTCTGAAAGAGCAGTACAAGTATTGGGAGGCTATGGGTACACCACTGATTTCCCAGTTGAGAGATTCTTCCGAGATGCAAAAATAACCCAAATTTATGAAGGCACTCAAGAGGTTCAAAGGATTGTAATCAACAGAGCTATAGCCCCGGAGTGATGCTATGTCGGATTATCCGATAGAGATTATTCGCTCAAAATTTCCCGGCTTAAATCGAAGAGTCAATGGCAATCATGCAATTTTCTTCGATGGGCCTGGAGGGAGCCAATCGCCTGAGTCTGTCGGAGATGCCGTGAAACATTACTTATTGCATCAAAATGCCAATGTCGGCATGTCATTTGCTACCTCTGTTGAAACTGATGAATTAATTGAGAGAACAATGCACGCATGTGCTGATTTACTTGGTTGTCATAATCACAAGGAAATCGTATTCGGACAGAATATGACTAGTTTAACAATTCAACTAGCCAGTGCCCTTAGTCGAACTTGGGGGCCTGATGACGAGGTTGTGGTTACTCGCTCGGATCATGATGCTAATGTTCGACCTTGGGTATTAGCTGCAAAATGGTCAGGAGCCAAAATCAGATGGATTGAAATTAACCATAATGATTGCACACATAACGTAGATTCAATCGAAGAAAATATCAACAAAAATACAGTATTGGTTGCAATTGGGGCGGCATCAAACTTCTCAGGAACAATAAATGACGTCAAAGGAATTTGTTTGAAAGCCAAGGCAGTTGGTGCTGAGGTGTTCGTAGATGCGGTTCACTTCGCGCCCCACTCGTTAATCGATGTCATCGAATTAGGTTGTGACTACCTTGCTTGCTCATCTTACAAGTTCTTCGGCACACATCAAGGAATCCTATGGGGAAGATATGAAAGATTGGCAGAACTACCTGTGGCAAAATTGCGTGTTTCTTCTGAAGAAGTTCCATTTCGATGGATGACTGGCACCCAAAGTCACGAATCTATGGCAGGTACTCTTGCAGCAATCGAACACTTGGAATGGATAGGTCAAACCATTTCAAAACGGAATCTTTCCAGAAGAGAGTCTCTAAGTGTAGCATTTTCTGCAATCGAAGAATACGAAAGAGAACTATGTTGGAAAATGATTGAAGGATTGAATCAGATTGAGGGGGTCAAAATATGGGGTGTCACCGACCCATCAATGAAACAATATCGAGCCCCTACTGTCTCCTTTACTCATCCATCAATGACAGCTGAAGAAATTGGATCTAAATTAGCAGATGAAGGTATTTTTGCTTGGGCTGGAAATTTCTATGCATTGGAACTCTCTGAAACACTCGAACTTGAGCCAGAGGGAGCGCTTAGAGTCGGAATTTTACACTACAACACAGAGGAAGAAGTAGAACGATTCCTTGGAGTGTTGAGGGAAATCCTGAGTTAGTTCTATTCTACCCAACTATACTCTCTTTGACCTTCTAAGTTACCTTCACGGCCAATGCCAACTAGAGCGAATTCCTTTGCAGGAGTTACTACAGAATCCTTTTGAGAACCCCTGTGTAATTTTTCATAGACATCCTTGTTTAAAGGAGTTCTAGAGGACAACCTGTCGAATAGAGAGAACCGAGCAGCTATTTCTTTCCATTCTGATTGGACTATTCCTTCGAATACCTTGGCTTTAGCACCCGAACCATATCCACATAGGCCTACTCTCTTTCCCTCCATATCTGTGCCATCAAGATAATCAGATTCCATAGTCGACATAAGAGCTAGGAAAATTGAACCAGTATATTGGTTACCAATCAGACTGGAGGCCCTTTGTGTCTTCTCAATTCTTTGCTCAACAAATTGTTTGAATTCTTCCGTCTTTGAAATCAGTCTTCTGTAGGAGTCATTTGCTTTTTCAAATTCCTCATATCCTTCGGGTGTATCATCAAAATCTTCTGGGAATGGTTCCGGTCCAATCTCTGAAACTATATTTTCCCACATCGGAAGCTCACGCCTATCGTGACGGAACACATCTGGGAACATCCTCTTTCCTTGAAATGCGTATGGGAGATGGACGATGATTCGGTCCCATTGTTCCGTTAATATCGTATCTTCATCTGGGTCATAGCGCCCAGAGTTAATCGCCTTCTTTCTGAAATCTACAAAAGCGGTTTTTACAGATTCTGAATAGCACCGATTTGAGAATTGACCATCGAAAACAGGAGTATCTTTGTGAATTTTCAATGTGTGTGATTCAAACATTATATCGTCTTTTTTAGAGGATTTAGGTAAAATCGCGAGGATTTTCTCCACAAGTCCTTCCTTTCTAGGTTCACCAGCCTCTTCAGCGAGATCTAATACATTCTCAACTACTGTTTTCATTTCTACTTCTCTTCTTGGCTTGAAGAAATCGTGAACGGGCATTGTAGAAACTCCCCAATTATCGGGAATTTCAATCAAACGTGGATTGTGTCGAATTAGAATCGCGCCTCCACCTGCTCCTTGAGTATATTCACCGGATGAGCCTAAATCGTATTTGGCGTTGTCAGCGAAGACGACTATACCAATTCTATCCTCTTTTTCCCCACCTCTGGCGACCCAATCCAAGGTATTATGCATTGCATCAACAGCACCAATACAGGCGAAAGTTAGGTCAACTACGTCACAATTTCTGAAGCAATCCTTGCCGTATGTATCGTCGTATCGCTGTTCTAGCATATCCATGATGTAAGTTGCAGTTGGCTTGGCGCCATCTAGTGCGGATTCGGTTCCAAGGTAAATGCGGCCTATTCTTGTTGGGTCTAATTGGTTCCTATCAATTAGTCTAGCACAAGCATTTGCCCCCATTGTTGCGGTATCTTCGTGTGCGTCTGGAATTGCCATGGCAGACAGCCCCAGACCTTTGTTGAGTTTTCCAAAATCAGCACCACGAAATTCTGCAAAGTCCTTCATGTCGAAGTAAAGCTTAGGGAAATGAATCGCAATATCGTCAATTCCAACACCTACCATAGTCTCCTCTCCTTCGCTCGCCCGCTTGAGGGAAGGGTTATGATACCTGTGGCGTCATTTCAACAAAAAGTGCTGAACTGTAATCGCCTTACTGCGAGCCGGTAATCTGATTTACAGCGTCTAAAAGCCCACTATTTTCCTCAAAATGCTTTACAACGGGAGATAGAACTTCGGTCAGTCCCCTCGCAACCGCCATTTTTGCATCAAATGGATGTATCTCATTAGAAGCAACCGCTTTGACAAAAGAATCGATGTCTTTCCAGGTGCTAGGATTACCAAATTCTGGCTTTGGTTCGACTACTAATTTGTGATTATGGGGAATGACAATATGTTTGGCGATTTCGAATACTGGTGATTCTGGATTACCCACTTCGAGAAATGCTTTTCGGAACTTTTTCTCTATTTGTTTTGGAGTATCGTGGACGAAGATCGCATTGTTTGGATCTGATTTGGACATTTTGTGGTCAAATGAGTCCATCCTGCCTGTACCATGTCCTTTCAGACCTGAGATCATAGGGGTGTGGATACAGGTAGCCTTAGTCCAATTGTTTCTATCTGCGACTTCTCGCATGTACATGTGGGCTTTACGCTGATCCATGCCTCCAAAGGCAATATCTATTTTTAATTCGAAAATATCTGCTGCCTGCATTGCTGGATAAAAGAAAGCAGACAAATCGTCATCTGAGGAATCCTCGCTTCTACCCATGATACTGAAGGTTCTTCGGGCTCGATTCAGACTCATGCCTTTCGAACATCGTAAAACCCTCTCCCAATAAGCTCCAGAATCCATTATTTCACTGGCACTTACAAATCGTAATTGACCCGGGCCATCACCTTCCTCTGGGAAATTAAGGAGAACCCTGAAAACCTCAGACATGTACTCTCCTGCGATAGATATCTTCTCCATATCTCGACCAAATTTGTCATTCACCCATGCGTGCCAATCTGCAAGTAGAATCAACACGTTAACACCCTCTGAAAGCATGTTACGAATTGTTTCTGCCAAAATTATCCAACCAAGGTGGGCTTTACCACTAGGTTCCAAACCAATGTATGCTCTAACAGTAGAGTCACCGCCGTGGCTATCGGAACCAGATAACACTCCCGAGAGGTGGTCTAATCCGACCACTTCCTCAACATTGGCGAACATTCTGTCGATAGACGCACGGACCTCGGGGTCGAGGGCATTTGGCGTCTCTGGGCTTGTCATATGTACCACTCAGGAGTTTAGTAGTTTGTTGAGTTTCTCTCCTCTTCCTGCGGCTCGAGTGTTATCATTTTCCTCGAGAGCAGCTTCGATTTCTACAATTAAGTCCTCAGCTTGGGCCTTGACATCGTCAGATAGATTCTGTGCCATACCCATGAAATGACGAGCCGCGGAAACCGCAGATTTTGCTTTCGACGCCTTCTTTGCCCATTCCTTTGCTTTATCGCCTCGTTGTTTGGAGTTGTAACCTGTGGACTCATCTAGGAATGTGGTCCAACGCTTACGTGTATCTTGAGCACGAGCCATTGCATCTTGATCATCGAAATTTGGTGGGACATTAGTAACATCCACGATTAATGCACCCTTATCTGAGTAATGACCATCAATTGAGGTCATGATGTCATGAGAGCCAGTAAAGGAGTTTTCACCATTTGCCTCAACTACCTCAAAATGTTTGCTTGCTAGAGAAGCTAAACCTCCATCTGCAGTCACCTGTTTGATTAGTCCGCGCTTAACCTCGAATCGCTCCATGAAGCCTTGCGAAGCAGACTTGTTCTTGAATCCTGCCGCGAGTAAACCTACTCTTGCACCCCATCCCACATACCTAAACCAAGTCTTCTACTGGGGTTGCTATGCATGGGGTTACTCGCGGACTGTTGGCGACTCTGATAATTGTCTTGATGACTACTCAGGGTGTGTTGGCAGTTTCTGCGGTTACGTTGGGAGAAAGTTTCTCTCTTTCAAATACCGATCTTGGATTAAATGGAGTCGCCGTGGATTCAGATACTGATACCGCACTTGTTTATGGCAATGAAGGATATGTCAGAGTTCTAGATGCTACAGAACCTAGCAACCAAGTAGAAATGAACTGGGGTGGTTCTGAGGAATTATTTGATGCGGATTTCCATCCAGGGGGACAGACCGCATTAATTGTCGGAGAACGAGGAGTAGTACTCAGATACGCGAAGCAAGATCAATCACTAGAAAGAGCAGCTTCTGATTTTGACCTTGATTACAGCAAGATGATATCCGTGGCTTGGAATACTGCTGGCTCTTGGGCCTATGTAGGAACCGATGATGGACAAATTTGGAGGATGAGAGCAGCGGAGGATGGTGGAGCCGAATTACATTCACTGTCATTGTCAGCATCTGGTTCGATTGTAGCAATGGATTGCCATGATACGATCATGATGTGTGTTGTAACCTCGAATGTCGAAGGGATTGGTATAATCGAACGCGATCACACATTTACTTGGGTTGGCGGAACTGGATACATGTGGACTGGGATAGAATGTCCAAGCGGTGAAACCTCATACTGTGTAGCCGTCGCAAACGACCAAATTATTGCTCATATTGAACTAAATCCTGAGGATATCGGCGCATCGGTCCCTAGCATAACTAGACTTCAGAATTTAGACTATTATTTCGTCGGCATCGACTCGCAAAATGGAGATAGAGCACTTATCGCAACTACCCCAACAAGTCTTATTGAGCATGATATAGGTCTCAATAATTCATTTCCTTGGTTAGAGCATTCAGATATTGCAGATTTGAATCTCTCTGGTGACAAAATAATAGGCACTTGGGCTACTGGATTTGACTCCGGTTGGATTGTTACCGAGCGTGGATATTTATTCAAATTTCTATCCACTTCCTCGAGCTCAACCGGACTTCTAAATTTATGGATTGTAATTGCTATTCCAGCCGCTACGGGATTAGTTGTTCTGTGTCTCGTATACATGGCCTCACCTAAAGTGCAAGACTGGACTATCGAAAAAATGGGTAATGAAGACGAAAAAAAGGACCTAGCCCGACGAAAGGCAAAACAGAGAAGAAAGAATAGATAAGAAATGCTGTCAATTTACTCTAATTCAAACCGCGCCTACGGCGCGGATTCCTAAAGCAGGCAACCTTCATGAGGGACTTGCGTTGCGAGTAGCCTGAAACATATGCCATACGAAGCCCTCGACTTCTACGATGTGGATTCACTATTGACCGATGAGGAGCGGATGGTCCGAGACATGGTCCGTGACTTTGTTGACGAAGAAGTGATTCCAAAAATCGAACATGCATGCAGAGATGGAGTCTTTCCCGACGAATGGCGAGTTGCGCTTGGTGAAATGGGAGTTCTAGGCGCTCCACTGGAGGGTTATGACTGCCCTGGTCTATCCTACACTGCATACGGTGTAATCTGCAGA
>DAOJ01000020.1:0-278 GCA_002502365.1 Euryarchaeota archaeon UBA106 | reverse complement strand
AGTGATTCCAAAAATCGAACATGCTTGCAGAGATGGAGTCTTCCCAGACGAATGGAGAGTTGCCCTTGGTGAAATGGGAGTTCTCGGCGCTCCACTAGAGGGTTATGACTGTCCTGGTCTTTCCTACACTGCATACGGTGTGATCTGCAGAGAACTAGAGAGAGGAGATAGCGGATTGCGCTCTTTTGCTAGTGTTCAAGGCAGCCTTGCTATGTATCCGATTTGGGATTTCGGAAGTGAAGAACAAAAGCAATACTATCTTCCAAAGATGGCAAGTG
>DAOJ01000094.1:527-3003 GCA_002502365.1 Euryarchaeota archaeon UBA106 | reverse complement strand
CGTCGAGCGCGAATTACTCTAGCCGGAGGCGAGACAGCAACACTTCCTGGGATAGTAACTGAATTGGATCTATCAGGTACAGCGCTAGGATGGTTTCCGGCTGGTGAGGCAATAACCGGAGAACTTCTAGAGGCTGGTGATGTCGTAATCGGTTTACCTAGCAGTGGAGTTCATTCGAATGGCTATACATTACTCAGAGCAATTGTAGACAAGTCTGGCTTGTCATTAAGTGATACCGCGCCATTCGACACTAACCATCCGGGTAGAGAAATCGAAGGAGCGAATAAGTCGGGCGCGACCTTGGGTGAAGTCTTGTTGAATCCTACAAGAATCTATGTTGACCCGATAATCGATTTGATTGATTCCTGTCGCCAAGGAGCAGGCCCTTGTGCTTCAGAAGACATCAAGGCAATTGCACACATCACAGGCGGAGGGCTATCGAATCTATTGCGATTACACGATAGCCTAGGATGGCATATTTCCAATCCCTTGCCAATTCCACCCGAATTCAATTGGATGGCAGACACAGGACCTGTTGAAAACTTGGAAATGCATAGAGTATTCAATATGGGAATGGGTATGTGCATAGCTGTATCAGCAGGAGTTGCTGAAAAAGTAGAAAATTGGCTTACTGAGAGGCTGTCGGGCACAAGAATAGTTGGAGTTGTTACCGATGATGGTCACCGGGTAACTCACGCTGATTCTGAGATTGTATTCGAGCACTACTGATTCACACCTCAGAGTAGTCAAACCAATGTGTGAGAGTGGCTTCGCGTGGTCGTGGAAGTGAATCTACCGCCTGGGTGGCCGGGTATTATTCACAGAGAGGGAAGAACCCTAACAAGGGTCACCGAACTACCCGATTCAAACAAAAAAGGCCCTAGTTCGAAAAGTGCAGATTTCGTTTTTCATAATCCGGCGATGGCGGGATCGAGAACTAGAAGTGTGTTGTTAATGGCGCATGTGATTCAATCGGGAATTCTAGGGGATTCCGAAGTTCGGGCTCTTGATGGATTGAGCGCTTCTGGTTTGAGAGCAAGAAGATGGTTGAACGAATTACCCGATGAAGTATCATCTCGTCTTATCGCAACAGTCGGCGATATGGATCAAAATGCATTGGATTGGGCTATGGCTACCGAGTCAGAATTTTCATCTGAAAATGGAGAGTTGATTCCTCTCCTAGGAGATCTACGAACCAGTGTATTATCCCAAGGATGGCACTGGATTGACATCGATCCTTTTGGCTCACCGGTTGCATTCTTAGATACCGCAATCCAAGCCCTTGCTAGACGTGGAGTATTGGAAGTCAGTGCTACAGATACCGCAGCACTGAGCGGCTCTTCGAAAAATCCCCTGATGCGCAGATACGGAGCGAGAGTAAGGCTTGACAAGCTCAAACATGATTCTGGCCTTAGGGTTCTAATGGCGACTGTTGCAAGAGCCGCAGCGCGCCATGACCGTAGTATCGAACCTCTACTTTCAATCTGGGATTCGCATCATCTTCGAGTCTCGGTTCGCGTGAGAAAAGTAATGCAGGGAGCGAATGATGTGGAGGAGTCTTTGGGTTGGCGAATTTTCTCTCCTACAAAGGATGAAGTTGAGGCATCAATTTCTGCAGGACTCTTACCCTCCAAAGATAGTAGTGAGTTGCCGATTCGTTGTTTCCTTCCGCTTTCACACCCCGTCTCCAGACAGGATTCGAGGGTATCGGGTCCAATGTGGATTGGTCCAATGGGTGATGCTGAAACTATGGCATCTATGACAGAAGAAAGAGTCCTACAAATGTGCGCTCCAACTTTTGATGAGGCTGATTTAGCGGGTTGGTCTGAGAAGGATGTTGAGGCCGAAAACCGAAGGCTTCTCCGAGCAATTCGGCATATCTCCGAGGAAGCAACCGCGATATCTGGACATCATTTGATAGCGGTTGATGAATTGGCAAGTTGGCAAGAAAAGGGCTCACCACCTAGCCCTAGAAGAATGGTAGAATTGCTACAAGAACAGGGGCATAGTGCGGCGATTTCGCATTATGCGGAGCCTTCGATTAGAACAGATGCTTGTTGGAGCGATATCGTCTCTGCATTGAAAGAAATCTCATCCTCCAATGTATGACATTTCGATTCTTGGCAACGCTGAGGTTTCCTCTGAACGCAACTCTGAATATCGGTCAGAACGGCGTTGCCATATCGCAGCAATCGCAGCGGTGAGATCGCCCCCATTTGTATCGTGGATTAGTGCCCTTAAATCGTGCCCTCCAGAAGCAAAGAGGCAGGTAAACAGTCGGCCGTCAGCAGAAATCCTAGCTCGGACACAATCGCCGCAGAATGGTTCGCTGACTGATGAAATCAGACCGATTTCTCCTGAACCATCTTCGTGCCCCCATCGTACAGCTACATCAGAGGGCCGTTCGGATTCAAGTGGGGCCAAATCAAACTGCTTTTGCAGATGATTTAGGAGGTCTCTACTAGGGATTACTTCC
>DAOJ01000094.1:0-131 GCA_002502365.1 Euryarchaeota archaeon UBA106 | reverse complement strand
CTTTGAAATGATTAACCAATTTTGCCGCTTGTTCCTCATTTACACCTCTCCTGATTACACAATTCACTTTGATTGGAGATAAGCCCGCTTCCCGTGCGGCTTTTATCCCATCTAGTATCTGAGATACTGTC
>DAOJ01000049.1 GCA_002502365.1 Euryarchaeota archaeon UBA106 | reverse complement strand
AGTATTTATTGGCTTTATTATCGGCGCCTTTGCACAGATATTTACCCTATGATTGTAGATTAATTTCCTCAAAAAAACTAGATTACGAAATCTTCCTCGCCGACAAATCGTTTATTCGTGATTTAGTGCGGCCTTCAACCGAGGGAAGGTAATGAGCAATCTATACGAAGCAGATTCTTACATGGTTAGACAAAAAGTGTTGAAACTACTAGGCGCAGAATTTCACATCTATTCTGATGACTCTATGCAGCAATTAATTGGATACAGTAAACAGAAGGCACTCAAATTAAAAGAGGATATTCGCGTTTACAATGACGAAAAAAAGAGTACAGAGTTAATCTGCATCAAAGCTCGAAGTGTAATAGACTTTGGAGCGGGATATGACATAACTGATTCTCAGACAGGAGAAGCAATTTGTTGTTTCAAAAGAGAAGGTCTGAAATCCATGTTTAGAGATTCATGGAAAGTCTTGGACACCTCTGGTAATCAAATTGGAATGATTAGTGAAGATAGTGGATTATTGGCTTTAGTCCGTAGATTCGTGCCCTTTGCTAATTTACTGATACCACAAGAATTTGTACTTTCGGTAAGTGGTGCGGGTAAAGTTAATTTCACACAAAGAATGAATCCAGTTGTGAACAAGTTATTCATCAACAATGTCCAATCATCAGGACTAGACCCAAGATTAGTATTAGCCGCAGCTATGCTCCTATCAGCGATTGAGGGTAGCGATTGAGTCTACTAATTACGAGTATTTGACTGCGGTTCCGTAGGCGAAAATCTCGATGTATCTGTTTTGCTTACTCCCCTGTGTAAGTGCAGATATGCGAGCAGTTTCTAATCTGACATTGATTACCTCATCAAAGCCTCCCTCTGAGGCTTGATCACGAAGCGACTGCAGGCAACTTTGTCTTGCTAAAGTTAGAACATCATCGTAGGCTTTTATGTTACCACCGATTAATGAATGATAAAATGCAATGAATTGATTGAACCATCCTGGTCCCAACACATAGTTCGATTGAATGTATATTGCTTCTGAGATTCCTTCTCCGAAAGTCGGATTTTTCTTATTTGTCAAAGGGTCTCTTCCATATTTTTCAAGTGTCAGGTCGATTCTATCTCTCAAATCAGACAATAATTTTCGATGTTTTCGTCTACTGAATAATGCGGAATATATCCAAGCCAGGGGGGAAAATAGAGCTGCAGCTATACCAATTGCTGCGAAAAATAACCCTATTGCAACAAAAATTTGCCAAACTTCCACAGAATCACCTATTCAACAATTACCGCTGTCCCATAAGCCAAAATTTCGCTGGCCCCTGGAGTAATTGCACTGGTTGCCATTCTCACATTTACTACTGCGTTAGCTCCCCTTCCAACGGCTTCTTGTAGCATTCTTTGTACCGCTTCATCTCGGGATTCTCCAAGTAGTTCGGTATACGCTGACAACTCTCCTCCAACGATATTTTTGAATCCTGCAAGTATATCTTTACCTGCGTGTTTTGCTCTTACTGTTGAACCACTTACTACCCCAAGGGTCTTAGTGATAGATTTGCCAGGTACTTCTTCGGTATTCACCATGATGATGCTGATGCCTTGTTGCTCACTCATGAGATTTCGGCGTGACAGACAGGGCATCAATATTCGCTTATCCTTCGAGTAGTTCTTTCCTTTGGATGCAGGCAGTCTTTTGATGGATCGATTATGAATTGTCTGAGAAATCTACGACCCAAGATAATTCGATGTTTCATTCGTGACCGATCTTGTAGACAGAGTTGGATATCATGATCCTGTCCTGCAATTTCTAGAGTCGTTCGAATTACAGGGCGAAGGGTATCATGTCCACCGGTGTCACGAACTCTACGCCAATCGAATAGAGGTCGTTCAATCCAATTTCCATTTTTACTAAGGCGAAATCTAACGATTTGCTCCATGCCGTTATTCATTAGAGATATTTCTTCAGCATGCAGTGTGTTTGACCAAGCCCCTGTATCCATTTTTGCCAATGTAGCAGCGGTTTCTAATTCAGGAAGACCAATCCACTCTCTCCACCCAAGTACAGTCCGCTCTGACATACTATCACTACTGCCGGCGGCGACAGACTACCATTCTTGAACCCGACGCTTTTTCGTAGATATTCATCTCATAGGATTCCAGAATCAACTGACCATTCTTTCTTCACGAATCGTTGATATACAGTCGCTCTCGGGTATCCCTAATGGCGAGCGAGACCATACCCGAGGCACTGACCTTTGATGACGTATTACTCCTGCCAGCAGAGTCAGCAGTTCTACCTGCTGAAGTTAAGCTGAAAACGAGGCTTACAAATTCAATTTCCTTAAATCTTCCAATTGTTTCTGCGGCCATGGATACAGTTACAGAATCACGAATGGCTATTGCAATAGCTCAGGCCGGAGGAATAGGGGTTATTCATCGAAATATGACCATAGAAGAACAAGCTGCTAAGGTCAATTTAGTGAAGAGATTCGAATCAGGTTTAGTCCTCGATCCGGTAATGATTAGTCCGGATACCACGATTGGTGAAATGCGAGCTTTGAAGGATAAACATGGATTCTCTGGATTACCAGTTGTTGATGAAGAAGAGAACCTTGTTGGTATAATCACCAATCGTGATATTCGATTTGTTTCCGATGATAGTATCCTAGTCTCTGAAATGATGACAACTGACTTGGTAACTGTACCTGAGCATGTCGACCCAGAGGTCGCAAAGAAACTACTTCACCAGCACAGAATCGAGAAACTTTTGGTTGTTGATGAAGATGGTAAGTGTGCTGGAATGATGACTGTTCGTGATATCCAACGTAGTCGAGATAATCCCCACTCTTGCAAAGATAACCACGGTCGTCTTCGAGTTGCTGCTGCGACCGGAACAGGAGAGAAAGGTATCGAGAGAGCCTTGGCTCTTTTCCAAGCTGGTGCCGATGCTGTAGTAGTCGACACAGCCCATGGACACTCTCATGGAGTTCTACATACTGTTCGCCAGATACGAGAAGCGGCTGGACCAGACGCGCAAATTATCGCGGGTAATGTTGCAACTGGAGCTGCTGCCGATGCACTGATCTCAGCAGGGGCAAACGCCGTCAAAGTTGGAATTGGCCCCGGATCAATATGCACCACAAGAATCGTCTCAGGAGTAGGTGTCCCACAACTAACCGCCGTTCAATCCGTAGTTGCGGTTTGTAAGAAAGCCAACGTTCCGGTAATTGCTGATGGTGGAATCAAGTTCAGTGGTGATATTGCTAAGGCTATTGCTGCCGGTGCTGACTGTGTTATGGTTGGTAGTGTACTAGCTGGAACCGACGAAGCACCGGGTGAAGTAATCCTCTACCAAGGACGTTCATACAAGGTATATCGAGGGATGGGAAGTGTTGGAGCGATGAGCAAGGGTGCTCACGAGCGTTACTTCCAATCGGAACAAGGAGATACTCGCAAATATGTTCCAGAAGGTATCGAGGGTAGAGTTCCGGCAAGAGGACCTGTAGAGCATGTATTGCACCAACTAATTGGAGGGCTACGTTCTTCGATGGGTTACACAGGCAATGAGGATATATCGGCAATGAAAGAGAATTGCCAATTTGTCAAAATAACAAATGCAGGGCTTTCGGAATCCCATGTTCACGATGTTGAGATTACACGTGAGGCACCGAACTACCGACGTTGAATTTACATGAATTCAGCAAGGTCGCCGACTGACTCGTAAAGGCTTGGACCTGAACTAAGGAAGTAAACCGACCCCAGTCTATCTCGTGAGTCCTCAGATGTGGAATTATTTCCATCAGCACAGGAACCTGTACAACCATCTGCGAATGCAACATACACTCTTCCCTCTAGGTCGATATGTAAGTCATTGAAGTCCAATAGATTGCGGTTGGAGCCACCAAAGTCTCTGCAATCACCACTATTGAGACAGATGGAGCCCATTTGCACGGGGTCATCTGTAACCCGCATGGTATGGAAAACCGGCTCATCATCCAGTGCGTTCAGCGAGTAAGTTATGTAGAGGTGGTAGGTGGTGTTGTGGGGTGCATAATGCGCATTTCCATCCCATGGATTGCCATCAATGTTTGAGGTATTCAATAGATCAATATCCTCGCTTCCAAGATAGGTTATGGCAATCCTTCCTGGGTCACCTGCATCGATATGTGGGAATACAGATGATATTACACCCGCTGGGCTAATTCTGATGCTATTTTCTTCCCATGAATTGCCAGAATCTATGCTTCGTGACATGTAGACTCCTTGGTCGGCACCAGTCCAGATATGGTATGCATTGGATGCACTATCTGTGCCTACTTCCGAGTTCTTTCTTGGGTTAGGTGTACCTACATCCAACCCCATCGATCTCTCTGACCAAGTTAATCCGTTATCTTTCGAAAAAATGACAGTAGGTGTTTCTACTCTGGGAGGAACATAGACAGTTCCGTCTGGAGCTGAGGTAATTGCTCCGTGTAGGCCTCCGTTAGTGGTTGCCATTCCTAACACTTGGCCACCGACCTCGAATGTAGCGCCTCCATTGAACGAGGTATAGCAAAAGATTCCTGCAATTTTGTTGTAGCAGAAATATGTTGCAGTTTCCCATGCAGCAGGGTTACTGTTTGCAACTGCACCATATCCATCATTAGTCCAAGGCCCAGTTCCTAGTTTGATGTGATCATTTAGAGGAATTGGGCCTGAATCATGGGGGTTTCCAAGCCATGTCTCTCCGTCATCATCAGACCATGCAATCCAAGTTGTCAGAAGTCCCACCATTTGTACATTGTAGACTCTGTCGGTGATTGGATCAACCCATCCCCAAGGGTCAGAAGTTGAGGGATGAGATGCAATATCGTCTACAATCTCCCAAGAATCTCCATGATCACATGAACGCATTACTTTCTCGAAGGCTATGAAAAACATACAGCCACTAGAAGTAATTCCAATACTTGGTTCAGCGCCCTGTTCACCAACGTTTGAGAAAGTGAAATTAAGCGGTAATTGTGGAAGATCGATATTCTGACCATCTGGTCCAGTGACCCAGAATCTTACCTCACCTTCTGGCTCTGGTTCAGGTTCAGGGGCTGGCTCACTGCCGAAGATGCAGCCCGAGAGAGATGCGCCAATCATTAGCAGAACGAGCAAGCCAGCCTTGGTGCGCATGGTCGTTCGGCTCTAACGATTGCAGATTATCTTAACCTAAGGAAGATTAAATTTTGATGATGGGGATAACTTATTGATAACGAATGATGAGCAATCTGTACGAAGTCCGCTCTGGCGCGTTTAACCTCGATGCCGCGAAAAGGTGAATTTTGGCCATGGTGGGGAAGAATTACCTTGGCAGAAAAGATTCGGTTTGGAATATGGGCCATCATCGAATTAGTCATGATGCTATTCATGCTTCTAATGGGATTGGATACTCTCGGAATTTTACCTTGAATCAGCAGAGTCCTGAAAACTGCGAGACCATTCCCCCTGATCATGGCTGAGCAGATTGTCCTCGGAGGTGGTTGCTTTTGGTGCGTTGAAGGCGCCATGCTTGGACTTCGAGGAGTTAGTGAAGTAGTCCCTGGATATTCAGGTGGTCATATCGATAACCCAACCTATGAGCAAGTTTGTGGAAAACGTACAGGACATGCAGAGGTAGTCAAAGTCACATTCGATCCAGAGATTATATCTCAACGAATACTTCTCGAGGTTTTCTTTACCGTTCATGATCCTACCCAATTGAATCGTCAAGGCAACGACATAGGTCCACAATACCGTAGTTGCGTATTTTATTCGAACGAACAACAGCGTCTTGATGTTGAACATGTAATGGAATATGTACAACAAAATTACGTTGATGACATTGTGACAGAAGTAAGTCCATTGGGTAAGTTTTGGATAGCAGAAAATTACCATCACAACTACTTCGCCAATAATCCACAAAACCCGTATTGTCAAGCAGTGGTCTCACCAAAAATTGCTAAGACTAGAGCCAAACACGCACGTTTGTATGAGTGAGACCGCGTCGGTGAGTCAGAACCACGAAGTTGAACTAAAACCAGAACCTTGGGCAGTCCACCTGCTTGGTTTGATTACCCCAATTCTCGCCATTTCTGGTAACATTTTGGGTGTGGTTGAGGACCAATCGTACGTAGCCATGGGGGTTGTATTTGTCTGGGGAGTTGCACCTATACTTGACATCCTGATGGGCGAATCCAAGGTTGCTCGCCCTCCGAGAGAATCAGGAACTCCTTTTGAGATACTTCTGTGGGTTCATGGAATTTTACAGCTAGTTGTCGTTGCCACATTTTTCGTCTTTGCTGCTAAGGAGGGTATGACGTGGTGGCTGGTTGTAGGGGCTCTATCCTCTGGCCTAAGCGCCGCTGCCTCAGCCATAGTTACCGCTCACGAACTCGGCCACAAGAAAAGAGGGAGTCCAGGATGGAGACTCGCAAGAGTTCTGCTTTTTTCTGTCCACTACACTCACTTTACCTATGAGCACAATCATGTTCACCATAAGTGGGTAAGCACAGCCAAGGACTCTGCCAGTGCAGAGGCTCATCAGGGGCTGTGGTCGTTCTGGATGAGTACTATACCAGGTCAGTTTTTCTCATCTGCTAGTGTACACAATAAGAAGGGTAAGAATGGTCTGAGTAATCCTACTTATCGCGGTCTTTTGCTACAAATGGTTACGCTGTTTGCAATAGCATTTCTACCCGGCATACTCGGGTATTTTGATGGTATTCCAGTTGCTGTAGGATGGCTTGTAATGTCTGGAATCGCAATTCTAACTCTAGAGTACGTGAATTACATTCGTCATTGGGGACTGAGAAGATCTGAGGACGAGAGATTTGCAAAGGAGCACTCATGGAATACAGAGGCTAGGTGGTCTAGGTGGAGTCTGCTAGAGTTGACCCGACATTCCGACCACCATCTTAGAGCAAGTGTCCCCTTCTGGAAGTTAAGGCCTTACGAAGGTACGCCAGAGTTAAGATGGGGTTACTATGCATCATGGTGGCCATGCTTAGTACCGCCGATATGGAAGAGGGCGATGGCCAGTAGACTCCCTGATAATCAGTAGGTAACCACAATAATCGAGCGCAATTGTCAAGAGCACTTCGAATCGGAATGACCCTATGGTGCCCGATTCGGTGGAAGCGACATCAGTCTCAACCACCTCTGCACTTATCCACACAGGACTTCTAAGTGTAGGTCTAAGCAATCTATTTTGGAAGGGTAGTGAATTGAAGGCTGACGATAATCCTGAGACTCTTCTACTTCTGGCAATGGCTCTATTTTGTATTGCTATTCCGTTTCAAGGTCTGTACATCTTACTAAGTCGAATGATTAGAGAATACCCAAACCCAGTCTTGGTGCCATCGTCTGTATTACTATTAGCATCTAGATGTGAGGTAGTCAGTTATGCATGTGGTATTACCGGATTTTGCTTGATGTTGGTTCGTACATCGAACATACTGGCGATTACTCTAATCAGTTCAGCAATACTTGTCATAGTGATGGCAAGATCTGCATTATCAGTTCCTGCAAGATAACTAACTCGTTTGAGTGAAGTTGATGGGTAAAACATTCCGAGGTGATATTATGGAAGACGCCTACTCACTGCCGTCTTGGCCTCCCGAGTCTCCTTGGGAAGCCTATATTCTGGCACTTGTAATTCCACTTTTCCTACGAATATGGTTACTTCGTAGACCACTGTTGGACCTTATCGAAGCATACGCTCCAACAGGCGAAAGGAAGCGACATCTAAATTGGTTTAGAGAAAATATCGACCGAATCCCAGTCAGAGGTTTTGGAGGATTGTTAAGACAAGAAGTATTGGCATTTGTCCTTCCTTCAATTGCAGCAGCTATTGCACGTATTGCAATAGGTGAGATAGGTTGGCAATCTTGGGATGAGGTTCCACAGTTCGGTGCACAGATGCTTGTACTAGCCCTTGTATTCTGGATACTCTGGGATTTTTTACGAGTTATGAGAACCAGACGCAGTCTCAAACGCCTGTCCCGATTAAATCTTGAGAAACTCAAGCGAGGTATTGAACGAGCTCTTAGAGGAAGAGAGATTCTTCGTGGGTTGGAAAGATTCCGTATACCTCGTCCTTGGAAGAGAGTAATTGATGTCGACCATGAAGTAGATGGTGAAATTGTCAAAGTGGATGAACCAAACTTTATCTCAAAATTTATCTTTGGCCTTTTGGATAGGGGAGTAGATCTCATCGATGGTAGTCTTGGGGTTGTCAAGAAGCCAGCAGTTGGAATTGCTGATGCAATCGAATCAAGAATGCAAGCAATCGTTGATAGCCATATACGAACAACTAGGGACGCAATGTTCCGAAACATAATTTTCGCTTTGTTCCCATTATTCATACTAAGGATATATCCTGAGATTTTTTGAGTTGAATCCACAGGTGATATATTGACTAGTCCAGGGTATCTTGAGTTGCTTCGAACCAACAAGACGTTCGGTTGTCTTTGGGGTTCGAACATGATTCTATACATTGGTGATTGGTTTACTGTTCTAGTCATGTTTTTGTTAGCCGGGGAGGCATCGGATGATTCACCTTTGGCAATAGCTGGTGTTCTTGCCGTTAGGAGTTTCACCTTTGCTCCATTGGAACCGATTACAGGAATGTTGGCTGATAGATACCCAAGAAAATATTTGATGGTTATTGCTAACTTATTTTCTTTCTGTGTACTAATTTCATTTATCCTGTTAGGGCTTCTTGACAATTTATTTTCAGTATACATCTTAGCGATGTTACTAGTGGTTGGAAGAGCAACTTATGACCCAGCAGGAACTGCATATTTACCTACAATATGCGATGAAGAAGAACTCCTTACAGCGAATGCCCTAATCTCTGGTGGCTGGTCTGCATCGATGGGAATAGGGGCTGGAATTGCAGGATTTGTGATTTCTGA
>DAOJ01000095.1 GCA_002502365.1 Euryarchaeota archaeon UBA106 | reverse complement strand
TGCAGCTAGAGAAGTTGGGAAGGAGTTGGGAGAAGAACCTACATTTTACGAATGTACGTTTGCTATAGCCATGCTTGCTTTTTCAAAAGCCGGAATTGATCGAGGAATTATCGAAACCGGTCTTGGAGGAGAAGGAGATGCAACTTGCTTGGTTGACGCAGATCTATGTGTAATCACTACAATAGGATTAGACCATACAGAAATTCTTGGAAACACGCGTGAAGAAATCGCCCGTGCTAAAGCAGGAATCCATAGAGAAGGTGTTCCGATGGTGGCTTATCATCCGGGAGAAGATTCTGTTTTGGCAGCAATTGCAGAAGTCGCAGGAGATGATCTCTATGTTCATGAGGGTTCGAACTCGATTGTTGATTATTGGGAAGATTGGTATATTTTCTCAGATTATCTAGCGACATCATTTGGTTGGGAGCCTCCAAGTAGGGAAATAAATTGGCCTGGGCGTTCACCAAACTGGCCTCCATCTGAATTATTTGAATCAAGAATTTCAGTAAGCGCAGCGCATAATTCAGATGGTTTCAATGCAGATTTAATTGCTATCAATGAACCAACAATTCTACTTGTTGGAGTAACGAAAAAGGCGGATATAAATCAAGCACTTGGAGAGAATATTCGTAATTATTGGCATATGGATAATTTACGTCACATAATCGTCACTGAACCAACAACGGGAAGGAATCCGGCGGTGGATGCTGAGGACTTAGCTAAGGTAATTTTTGCAAATAGAAAGGACGAACCAATTATTGAAAGAAACCCAGTCAAAGCACTAGAAATTGCAGAGGTTATGGCCACAGAAGAAGATTGCAAAATCTCCGTTATGGGTAGTGTATATTTAGTTGGAGATTTGCTTAAATTTGTAGTCGAAAGAAGTGGTGGAAATCTCTGGGAACACCTTAGGGTACATTGAATATCAAAAGGGATGACCCACTTCGAGGGGTAAGTATGACGTCCAAGGCAGACGACAAGGTCGAACTAATTGTCAAGGTTGAGTCGAAAGACACGAGTTCGAAAGTCATCCTAATTATGTTGATTATTGTACTCGTTGGATTAGTAGTTGCAGTAATGATGCAGGGAGGTCCGGATGCACTTCTTTCAGGAAATGATCAAAGTGGAGTTGGAAATTGTGGAGATGGTATAGACAATGATAACGGCGGTCAAGCCGACCGGGACGATCCTGATTGTTATTCAAATCCAGAAATTTGGGAAGGCTATGATTCAAGTAGGTCCGAGGCAAACCGAGATAACGACCCTCCAGGTGGACGGCCCTGAGGTGAAATCATGAGTGGAAAATGGGACGCACGTTTCTTAGACCTTGCAAAGCACATTTCAGATTGGTCAAAGGACCCATCAACCAAGGTTGGTTGTGTGGTTGTTGGTGAAGATAGGGAAATCCGCTCAACTGGATTTAATGGATTTCCCAGAGGAATTGAAGATAATTCCGAGAGGCTAAACGATCGCGAACAAAAGTACCCCATGATTTGTCACGCTGAAGAAAATGCCATCATGCATGCAGCAAGAATCGGTATCTCTCTGAAAGACTGTGTTGCATATGTTACATGGCCTCCATGCTCAAGATGTGCTAGATCTCTGATACAAGCAGGGGTCAGAGAAGTGGTATTTCCTGCGGATTGTGAGATACCAGAGCGATGGGAATCAGACTTTGCGATTGCTACCGGTATGTTCAATGAATCAGGTGTAACCTATCGTTCAGCCTGATTACTCTGAAAGCATTGTCCAAAGTTCTTCTAGGTCAGAGTACAACTCTTCAAGGGTTCCATCATTGACCAAAATTAAGTCTGCTAAGGCTGCAGTTGCATTGAGTGCCTGTCCAGACTCATCTTTCGCGACAGCTTCCTTCTCTTCATTTGCAAAGAATGTCTCTTTGTCAGAAATATCCCCGGTTCTTGCACGCGATTGAGCTCTCTCCCAGCGTGCATCCATCCCGGCTCTAACTTCAATTAAAATGAAATCCTCACGCTCACGCAACGCTTCGACTTCACCAGGTGTCCTAATCGAATCGATAACCGCATTTTTCCCATCTAATCTCTCAATCAGCATTTCTGCAAGAATACCAGGTCCGCCCAATCGACGTAATTCATTTCCTCCATTGATTAAATTCTCACGAGATTCTTCGATTCCGTTCTGTTTGAGATGAGCACGTATCGAATCAGAGCATGATTCACTTGCCAACCCCTTGGATACAAGAAAGTCAACTACGGTTGATTTACCCGAGGCATAGCGTCCGGTCAGTCCTATCAGCATATGTCTCGGAATGGTTGGCATTCAATATCGCTTTCTAACTCCAATAACGCCTAGTCTTTGCATATTGCAGTTCTGCATTATGGATAGATCGCAACAAAGCCACCCTATTTCCTCGAGATAGACCTCTCAATAATCTGGTAGCAGTTTCTTCTCCAACACCTCTTCCCATCAGGGCTAAAATTGCATCATGGCCATGAGTTTGAATCAATTCGGCATTCTTTTGCATTCTGCCTCTATCCTTCTCATCATTACTTGTAATCCATGTGATTAGCATCGATTCCATACGTTCAGGAGCACATGCACGCATCCTACCCCCGCACTTCGAGCATGGTTCTATTCGATTATCCATCCGACCTACTCTACTTCGGCTTTTATCCTTACAATTGAGACAAATTAATACCGCTCTTTCCGCTAATAGACGGGTTTCTAATCTATCTCGCAATTGTTCGTCTGACCAGGCAGGTAACAACAAGTCACGTTCTGATTTTGGAGACAAACCGAGTGGACCAGAGGGTGTATGAATAATCTCAACCCTACCTTGCTGAATATCTCTAATCAAATCCATTGTTCCTTCTATATCCATTCTTTCATGGAATAACTTTGACAGCGCTTCTTCGACTACTGGAGTCCCACGATAACGTTGCATCAAACCCTGCATATTGACTCGACGCGGGTCGGCAGCCTTCTGTAAAACACCCATTTTTCTTGCAACTTGGACCATCCTCCAGCGCAATGCTCTGCCATTCGGAATTGTCATTCTAAGCACTGTTTCAAGCGCATCTGGAGAAGTTGTAGTCAACCATTCAATTACATGTGCAGGAGTAGTTCCCGGCACTTGGAATGCAATTCTATATGGGTCGATGAGCGTAGTTCCCATCTTACCCTCTCTCATCGACCCCATAGCTTGAATGAAGTGTGCAAGAGTTTCATTTATCCTGCTCCCTCGACAGGTGTTTAACACCACAGTTTTGTCTCTATTTTCAAGAGTAATTATATTGTCAGTTGGTAGATTTTCAGTCGCATCGATATGTTCTGCTACCGCAGTCAAGAAATCTGCCCGCGCCTCATCTGATAGTGGATAATCAGAGTAATCAATGTCTCCAGGAATCGCTTCCATAGCGCCTATGGCGCAAGCAGCGCTTCTTCGTAATCTGCCAACTTCCAATGCTACTTTTTCCGGCACAGGAGGTAACTCTCCTGCCCATACAGGTGCTTCTCCAGTATCTTTCACAGGAGCTACCAACAATTCGCTCTGTTCAGGGTCAGCATCAACAATCATCCATGTTCTACCCGCCATAACGAATCTTCTTGGCCTTCCAGCATCATCTTCTCCAGTATCATTTAGCGAAAGGACAAATGCTTCGTCAACTGAACCTAGGCTACGGCGGGTTACTGCGTCACGAACTCGATAAGAAATTTCATCAGGTATCATTGAGATATGTTGGGTACGATTTCTTCCTAATTTTCCAGCCGGTGAAAACCAACCAGCAGTAAGTGACTCCGGTAGATGTTTGATCATCGATTTCCGCCATTTGGTTTTCTGTGCCTCTTCATACTCCTGTTCCCAAGGGGGTCTTTCTTCTGGTACAATTTCATCAGGAATTGCCTCAGAATTAGCTTTCTCTGCTAATCCTTGCCATAATTTTGGATGCCAGATAGTTGGATCTGAATGTCGAGGTTCCTCGACTAATCGAAGGAGCCACCTATCGTCAAGAACTCGTAATACCGCAATAGTGTCAGCTTCTGACCAATCTGGAAAAATAGTAGATTTTTTCAGTAATTCAGTCGCCATTTCGATAGGAACAACTCCTCTTTCTGCGGCCATTTGAAGGAATTGATTTGCAGCAACAATGGCCGGATTATATCTCCATTCAACACCCTCCAATTCACCGGCCATGGCACGTCTTGCAATCACTGCACATTCAGCGATATCATCAATTTCCCAAGCCAAAACATCACCTCTTCCAGTTCCTCCGAGGTGATGTTCAGCTCGCCCAACACGTTGCAACATCCTATCTACAGCCCTTGGGCTGTTCAATTGGTGAACTCTACGAATACTACCAATATCAATGCCTAATTCAAGGCTCGAAGTACAAATTAGACCGTGTAATTCACCTGCTCTGAGTGCCTCTTCCATTTCTTGCCGGGTTTCAGCAGCTAAACTTCCATGGTGAACACCAACTTTAATCTCGGGAACGATAGAAGACAGCCTTTGAGCAACTGTTTCAGCAGCAGATCTAGAGTTAACGAATACTAAGGAAGGAGAGTCTTCTATTAGTGTGTGAGCGAGATAGCGAAATGCGGCAATGGACTTGGGAGAAATAGCCCATTCGCCCGCCAATAAATCATCTTCTGCAGTTGGAGTTTCTCGGTGAACGGTA
Source organism: Euryarchaeota archaeon UBA106 (assembly GCA_002502365.1). Classification (GTDB taxonomy): domain Archaea; phylum Thermoplasmatota; class Poseidoniia; order Poseidoniales; family Thalassarchaeaceae; genus MGIIb-O1. Next base: position 11,212 of record DAOJ01000095.1, on the reverse strand, counting down.
ACCTTGGTAGTTCTTGGTGCTGGGCCAAAAATCGGTTCACCTGTAACCGACATCCATTTTGCAACTTCATTTGGGTTGCCAACGGTTGCAGATAATCCGACTCTTTGGAACTCCCCCTTCACTCCATTTAACGCTGAAATTCTTTCAAGTCCTACCAGAAGTTGTGCCCCTCTCTCACTTGCCGCCATATCATGAACCTCGTCTAGAATTACCGCCTTTACTCCAGCCAAATGCTCTCTCAATCGGCTTCCCAATAACATAATTTGAGCGGTTTCTGGAGTAGTGACTAGCAAATTAGGCGGATTCTTTGATTGCTTAGTTCTCTCTTTTTGACTAGTATCTCCATGACGTAGTCCGACACTTATCCCGAGTGGCTTGAGTAAACTCTCCAATCTACGATCAATATCTCTATTCAATGCTCTAAGCGGAGTTATGTAGAGTATTGATAGCGAATCCCATCCTTCACTCAATGCTCTCGATGCGATTGGTAATATTGCAGCCTCAGTTTTTCCACTACCTGTGGGGGCAACTAAGATTCGGTGCTTTCCAGCAACCAAATCCGCTGTTGAAGCCTCTTGCACCGGAGTCAATTTCCAGCCGCGCTGCTCGACTAATTCCCGCACAAGCGGATGAAGTAGTTCGAGAGCCTTGGTAGACATACAGTCAATGGTAAAGCCGAACCAACATGAACCGATTGGTTCTGAGGTTCTTTTGTTTTTTTTCTACGATTATGGATGGGCTGGAATCTCGTCTGACCAGTGTTCCATTTTATTGAGTGTAATTGTTACATTTGTTACTTCACCTTGTTCCCAATAATCAACTGCAATGAAAGTTGGTCTATTCCCAACTTCCTGCCAACATTGTAGAGCTCTGTTCAATAGAGTATCATATTCGTTTACCTCGGCTGCTTTATTGGCATCCGCTAGACCAAAGGTGCTCAACCAGTTATTCAAATGCCACACCGGTTGATTTGGGTCGCCTCTTCCTAGATTGCAACTCATCTCCTCTTGCTCAGATTCACCATAAGGAGTATCCCAAGTATGTTTCCAAGCCGGTAATAACTTGCTATAATTTTCTGAATATTCCATTTCAATAAAAATCACCACATCCAGCCTCGCAATAGACATATCACCTAATGATGGCCATGGAGTGCCTAATTGATGAATATAGGATCTTTCCAATATGCCGGTTTCATTCAAGACATATTCCAAGTGGTCGCCTGGAATCCTATGATTCTGAATTAGAAGACTAACCACATCTCCACTGCTGTTGTTATGTAGGGAATTAAGTGTACTTAACCAGGAGAATGCATCCACACTTCCAAATGCACAAGGAGGGACTGTAGCCAAACCTAGTGCATGACAAAACACTACATCATCTGGACTATTTTGTAATTCAGATGGATGATATGGATCCAACATAAATGCTCTAATTCCATCATCCCATTGACTTTCCAACCCTGTTAGATGATTTATTCCTGCAATTATTCCATCTTCTGGAGTAGAGAATGAATTGTGAGTCTCAGGAAAGGTAAAATCATCATACGTTCTTAGGCAATATTCACCCTTTCCATGACAGGTAATTTTGCTGTTCCAATCTCTTGGGTCAAATCCTCTTTCTTCTTCCCATTCATTTGGTAAACCATCCCCATCCATATCTAAATCTAAGACATCACATAGGCCATCATTATCAATATCCGATGGTATTGATGTATTATTTCGAGGCTCACTTTCACAGTTTAACTCTACAGTATTATTGAATCCGTCTCCATCAATATCATCGTCTTCCTCGTCTTCAATTCCATCATTATCCAAATCTGGCGGTGATGGTGAATAACAACCAGAAATAAACAAACTAAATCCGATAAGGACCGTAACCAAAGTACGATTCATAGGTCTACCTAGATTACTTTCAAACATGAATCCATTGGAACATCACGCGATAAGGGACATAATCGATGGGTGTGACCGAACAGACGATGGCAGGGCCGTTCAAGAGGATGAAGACCATCTCTAGAAGATGGTGGATGGGTCAGAAGGACAACCATTTCCGCATAGTGACTTCATTGACAATTCTGTCTGTAGCGGCAACTATTTGGGGAATTCTATTCTTGTTTGTTTTGGGTGGAACCACCGATCAATCGAAAGAAATGTGGGTCTCCTGGAGTTGGTTAGGACTTATTTTAGGAGGAGTCGGAGCATTTTGGTTGGTTCCAGAATTTTTGGTTTATCTTAGTCAAAAAGCAGCCTTGGATGAGATACTTTTACTTGATTCACGTCCAGAAGTTCTCAGAAGGCGAAAAGAAGCCGAAGAAGCAGCAGATATGCTTGGTCCTGGATATCAAGCGCATCTCGTCCGATTGTACAATGAATTAGGGATAAAGGTCAGTTCAAGGTTTAAACATATCAAACCAACAGAAATAGTTCCAACAGAATATGATTCAGATTCATCTAAGGAACAGGCCGATAAATTATCAGAGCCATGGGATGAAATTAGAATAGATTCAGAACCAAGTGCGGCTGTTAATTTCCTAAAGACTTGGTTAAACACCAGAAACTCACGCCTATCTCAAATACTTCCTCGAGCAAAAATTCTGACTCAAAAAGAGGCGAATTGGGTAATCATAGGATTTAGTTTATTGAGTTCAGTGATGTTACTCTACAACATGATTTTCGGACTAGCAACTGGAGATAATGATGGTGCTAGAGAATATTCTGTTGACCTAACTCTAATGCTTGCCGGCGACGACTCAATTCACTCCCTAGCCCCTCATTTCGATGGAGTCAGTATTCTCCTTACGATAACAACTCTAACCTTATTATTCCTTACAACTCAAGCAAAAGAAATTAGTTCATCACCAAGGAAATCTAAAACCAACTTCGAAGAGGAGGAGTAATCTTGGATATTGATGTAATCAAGAGAGAAGCAACCTTAGCCATTGGTTTGGTAATTCTACTCTTAGGTTCAATGACTATTGCAACAGGCTCCTATCCTCCAATGGTTGTTGTTGAGTCGGGTTCAATGATGCATGATCCAGAAAACGGTTCTGTTGGTGCTATTGACCCCGGTGATTTGGTGTTGGTAATGTCGCCCGATAGACATCAGGTAATCACGTTTGCAGAAGCAACTCAAGAGGGAGGTGAACATTATGGATACGAAACCCATGGTATGCCGGGGGATGTCATCATTTTCAGAAAGAATGGCGGTTCCGACACTCCAGTCATTCACAGGGCTCTACTGAAAGCCGAGAGAAATGAATCAGGGGGATGGGACGTCCCAGGAACTGACATTAGTGGCGTAAATTCAATTACTTTAGAATTGGATTATGATTGCTTTCATGGAAACTCAAAACTGACAATCCGTGATTGGGAACCTCAACATGAAGGATATATCACAACAGGTGATAATCGATGGAGCAATGGTTGCCAATACGACCAACAATCACTGACTGATGAAAATGGAAATCTTGTCACAGCAATCAAGGATGATTGGGTTATTGGAACTGCCTCTATGGAAATTCCTTGGGTCGGTGCTGTAAAATTATACGCTAGCGGAACATCGAATCAAGTAACTCCAAATTCATGGAGTAATCTTGCAATATTGGTTGCAATGGTAATCGCAACTCCGGTTATCATAGAAATGATAACCGACCGTATAAATTCAACAAAAAATACTAGTGAAGAAGAGGAGTAATAACCTTTTTTGGTTAACTAAACAAACGAGGAATGATGATTGGAATAATGACAATAAATAACACAATCAAACTACTCATTGAACTTAATCGATTTGCTGCATTCTCGATTCTTAGTGGGTCTCCTCCACGCATGATGAATCTCATAGTTGAGTGAGCGGCATCTCTGAAGATATGACCTCCATCGAAAGGAACCATTGGAATTAAATTTGCAAATCCAAGAAGGAAATTAATCCAAGCCAACCAGAAAAGGAAATCGAAAGCAGCCAACATTCCTTCGGTTCCAAGGTTGGAGGCAATTATTCCATCACCTGCAGTCAACATTGCCCGTTCTTCTAATGGCATTGTATGCCCATCATTTTGAATTGGGACCCCTAACATAATCAACGGTGCTACTAGCAAAAGTACTCCTTTAGTTGGTAAACTCAATTCATCATTAGTCAAGAATGCCCAGCCCTCCGCTGCTGCTGTGTTTGAGCGCAGATTACTGACTCCAACAAAGGCGTCGCCTCTTTCAATTCCTAGTGTCTCCATCAATACTCTAGTTTCTTCCATATCACAGCCGCTGGTTTGTTGGCATTGGTCCATATGATACTGCCAACGATCTGTAAAGGTGATTTCGATAACCCTAGTTTCAGCATCATTTTCTTGAGAAGAAATTACAGTAAAATTAGCAACCTCTCCTGATGAATACTTCTTCATCTGCTCGGTAAATTCATCACTATCAGTAACTCTCGAATCTTCGATATGGGTAATGGTCTCATAAGCCATTAATCCAGCATCTTGCGCTCCTGTATCGCTAATAATACCAGTTGCATGAACTCCGGGAGTTTTTGCAACAAATCCATTCGCTGTTGCGGATAATAATACAAGGACGATTAAGGTAGCAAGCAAGTTGATTGAAGGTCCAGCCGCAAAGAGTCGCATTCTTTCTCTGCGTGGAGCCCTAGACATTTCTTCATGCTCTGGTTCTGCAAATGCTCCGACTGGTAAAGGACCAGCCATAAGTAATCCAAAAGATCGAACTTGCATTCCGTGCGCTCTTGCTTGAATACCATGGCTATATTCGTGTATCACAAGTGCAAAAATTAAGGCTATAATTGGCCACCAGAATGGAACAAAACTAGTCACACCCGGTATAAGAAGAAGGTCAGACGCAGGAAGTACTTCCTGTTCAGCTGGAGCCAAAGCGGTTGCGAATGCAGCCGCGACTATCATCAAAATTACACCAAACATCACAATAAAGCATAACCATATGGAAATTTCACCATAAATTCTCCAAAATTTTCTTGGTCGAGAAAATTGTTCTAGAGCAACCTTTCCCCTACCTGTTCGAAGCATCAGAATTATTCCCAAGACTCTAGTAGCATTCCATTTGTCTAATGTTCCATTAAACTCCAAATATACCAGTGAAAAATACCAACAGGCGATGACAATTATCACCCAGAGGGGGGCCCAACCTCTAATTCCAGCCCAGCCTAATAAGCCGAGGAAGAGAATTTGATTGAGGTTCAATCCCCTTTCCATATACCTCCCCCGTTGCCCACTCCTCTTGAATCCTCGTAACTAAATCCACAACTGACTTTACTAGAGACCAATTCGGCTAGTTATGACAAGCCAAGGGGATGTGGCAGAACGAAAAAAAAATCGTGAATTAGATGCCCTTCGTCGTGATACATCAGCTGTTGCTAGATTGCTAAAACAGGCAAGAATGGATGAAATCCGTAGTGACGTCATCCTCGCTAAATCTCAACTAACAAATGTCGAGTCAAGACTAGCTGGAAAATCAGAGCCGCTTGATTAGTACGCCATAACTGGAAGGCTCATGTTCTGCCAGATTCAAGAATTTGGTCAGTTAATTCAGAAGCACTCAATTGAGTATTGATTTTACGAGCACCGTCTGATCTACTGATTAATGCTAGGAATCTATGCAATGGCATTCCCTCGTGCCAATTCAAGTATGGCGCACCATTTCGAGTTAGAGGTACATTTGGAATACTTCTTGCAAGTACTCGAAGTTTTCCTGTTAGCCCATCTACTGGAACTTTCATCACTCTCCAACTATCTCCTCTTACCCCCTTAAGTCGAAAGGCATACAGCGGCTGGAGGCCGCATTTCTCACCGGTGCTTTTCAGAGCATCGTACTGATCTTTAGTACGACCAGAAAGATAGATTTTGTCTGTTTTTGAAGATTTTACTTCAATTGGCATGCACATATCTCCTCTAAGGGCGAGAATATCCCCAGTACCTTCGGAACCACTACCTGGCGCTCTCACAACTAAGAATGGGCGTTGACATACCTGCATCGCCCGTGCTCGCTCAACTTCTGTGCAAGAGCGAGTAATTGCAACCACTCCCTTCCTCTCACCTGCGAGCACCGAGCGTAATTCGCGTTCGTAGACCCCAGTCATGTGCATAGCGCATTGTCAGGGTTCTTGACGACATCGCTTGAGATTAATCACTAATGTACCGTTTTGATGTTTACCAAACAACCCGATGTCGTCAATCTAAATTTGCTAAATTCAAAGAAATTGTGATGCGAAAATAGGAACGATTGAAGACGGAGTTGATTGCAGCAACACCGTGGCTGAGGTAGCGGTGAGGACTGAAGATTTCCGCTTAGCCTACAGATTGTTGAACCGATTAAGAGATTCAGGAATTTCTCATACGCAAATAGACCCCGATCATCCTGTGCCTAATCGAGTAAATTTCTGGATTGCATCACATGATGAGGTTGGTAAAACCAAAGATGAACGTGGCATAGGCTGCACAGTGGATGAAATAGATTCGGTAATCGGTTCGATAATCAATAGAATTACCATTGGTGAAAAAGTTCAAAGAATTTGTTTCGGGATAGATCCAGGTCCACGTCCGGGTCTATCTTGGATTGCAGACGGACGACATGCTGGCTGTGTTCAAATGGAATCGGTTGATGCTACTGTCGACCAAATCATGGCAATTCTAAATGATTTTAATCCACCCGAATCGGTAGTTAGAATTGGTAACGGTGCACCGACCATTTCATCTCGAATTGCCAATGTTTGCTTAGCAAGAGGCCTATCGGTTCAATTTGTTGATGAAAAATCAACATCAATCGGTTCGCGTCACGATCATGTCTTAGCAGCTCGTTCAATTTGTAGAAAAGAGGGAATTCCTGTTACTCAGCGACTACAGGTTATCCCTACTGATGGTGAAATAAGGGAGATTCAAAGGAGAAGCCGATATATCTCTGAAGGAAGATTGACAATTCCTTCCAAGCTCGCTAGGGCCGTTGCTGTTGGAAGATTTACCCTTCCAGAGGCGGTTAAATTACACATCGATAGTCTCGATCGCTAAATTTCACCAATCAAAGATACTTACCACGCCTATATGCTCGGGTTTGATCAACACCCGGAAATCTATCTTCTGATTCCCGATAAACAGTTTTCATGTTATTTAGGAAATTATTGTCATCTGTTACGATTAGAACTTGGTCAACTCCAGGGTCCTCACCTTCATCCATCCATGCTAGTACAATTTCCATAGTCATTCTAGCACCTTCTCTGTGAGGGTATGCAAAAACATCCATACAAATTGGAGGCATTACCAAGGTCTTTCTTTTCTTTACATTCTCAATTTGTTCAAACATTGAGGCATATGATTGCTTGAGTAAATCACGCCTGAACTCGTCTTGATTGGGTCTTCGACAATCTGGACCTACCACATGAACCAAATTATCGAAAGGTAGATTGAAACCTGGTGTTGTAACCGCTTCTCCAACTCCACATGGTTGAAGATTTTCCTTACGCCTTTCAACAGCAATCCCATGACAGAACTCTCGTAGTTCTGGTCCCGCTTTCTGGTGTATTTTTTCATCTAGGCCTTCTCTTCCAGCTAGGCGATTATTGGCGGTTGTTACTAGAAGGTCACCTTCTACGCGTAGAATGTTCCCATAGAGAACTCGAACGTCACCATATTGACATTGTCGGACAATGACAGTCTCCGCCATACAAGTGCGAGAGGAGGCCGCCCTCTTTCACCTCTTCGTTGGTCAATTCACTAACTTCTTGGTTGGCAAAGGGTTCATTCACACGGACCTATTCGGACCCAATGCAATGTCTGTCGGGTATGTGCTAATCAATGTCGAACCTGGCGCTGAATATGACGTATTCAACGCCGCATCAGAATTACCATTCGTGGTAGATGCAAATCTATTATTTGGAGATCATGATTTAATTGTAAAAATCGAGGCAGAAAATATGGGAGTTATCGCTCGGTTGGTGGTCGATAATATACGTTCGATTGACGGTGTTCTAAACACAAAGACCCTTGCTTGTGCTGAATTATGAGTTATTTTTCTGCTCAAGAAAGTATGATGGATTTTCTGAAAAGGTACCTACAGCGGCGCAGTATTGCGATTATTAGCCTCAAACTTCATAATCTCCCCGAGTCGCCGCCTTTGCGGAGGTGGATAATTAAATGTCTAAGAAATACTTCGTGTTGATGGAAGGCGGAAAGGATACTGCTCAGGTGTTTGTAAGCAAGCAACCTCGCGGCGCCGCTCTGAAAGCAGCTACACGTGGTCACACCGATATTCAACTGCGCGAGCGCGGTACGAATAAGGTGCACATGTTCACAGGTTCGACCGCAATGGTCCCAAAACCTGCGAATGGTCCAGCATGGCTTCCCGACAAGATCAAGAAGGCCAACGTGAAGAAGTCCGGCATCAAGCACCTCTGATTTACTCAGAGTGCGCTGATTCGGACTATCTGCGCTGATTTACGTAAACCCGTCCGCGATGACTTGGTGAATGCGCGGACGGGTGAATTCGATTACGTCTTCAATCCCAACTTTCTAGCAATCATTGCTATAGGGTCATAATATTCGGTAACGACCCTTTCTTTCAATGGGATAATTGCATTATCTGTTATGTTGATTCCAGCCGGGCAAACTTCAGTACAGCACTTCGTGATATTACAATATCCTAGTCCGAAATCTTCCTTGATTTCCGGTATTCTATTTTCAGTGTCTAGAGGGTGCATTTCTAAGCCTGCGAGTCTAACAAAGAATCGTGGGCCCGCAAATTCATCGAATTTTTGATGTTCTCGAAGTACGTGGCATGTATTTACACAAAGCATGCACTCTATACAGGCTCTGAATTCTTGGATTCTATCCGCTTCTTCTTGTTTGAATTCCCAGTCAAGTTCCTCTGGTCCATTAACTGGCACCATTTTCTTATTCATTTCATAAGCCCAAGATATATCTGTGACGAGATCTTTTGTTATTGGGAAAGCCTGCATTGGTTTGACTGTGATTGGTTCACCTTCGGGGGTTTCTTCCATTATGTCTTCCATGCGAGTCATACACATCAGTCGAGGCATTCCATTTACCTCGGCACTGCAGGAACCACATTTTCCAGCCTTACAATTCCAACGGCAGGAGAGGTCAGGTGCATGTTCGGCTTGAATTCTGTGTATCACATCAAGAACTACCATTCCTTCATCCATTTCTACGGTATAGTCGACCATCTTTCCAAGAGCTTCGCCATGAGCATCTCCGACTCCTCGAAATACCCTGAATGTAACTTCTTCAGACATTTCACTCGCCCTCCTGATCTAGGTCGTCGGCATCAAGAAGGGCTTTGAGTTCTTCATCAATTGCCGGGTAACTTGTATGCTCAATTTCCATTGAACCGTCTTTTCCTTGAGTAATTACACTGTTTACTTTACCCCAGTGCTTGTGATCGGATTCAGGGAAATCATCTCTTGTATGTCCGCCACGTGACTCTTCCCTCTGAAGCGCGGCAAGTGCACACATTCGTGAAACGTCTATCATGGCTCCCAATTCCAGTGCTTGGTGCCATCCTGGATTGTAAATTCGCGACCCACCTGGGCTAGTAATGGCTGCACGCTTTTCAAGTTCATCTAGGTCGCTCAGAGCTTCATTAAGCAAAGTTCCAGTTCGAATAATCCCAACCTTTTCCTGCATCATTTCCCTTAGATCTTCGACAACCGATGCGGGATTTTCTCCTCCTTCTCGACCGAATGGAGCGAGGGTTTCTGAAATCACATCTGCAATTTCTTCATCGGGTATTTCAGCAAAAGAATCGATTTTTTCTGCTCTTGCTGCAGCATGTTCTCCAGCTATCTTTCCAAAAACGATTAGATCGCTAAGTGAATTTCCACCAAGTCGATTAGCACCATGTAATCCAGTTGCGGCTTCTCCAGCAGCATACAATCCTCTTACGGTCGACTCCTGAGTTTCAGGGTGAACCTTTACTCCACCCATGACGTAATGTGCTGTCGGCCCTACCTCCATCTTTGTAGTCGTGATGTCGACTGCAGCCAATTCCTTGAATTGATGATACATTCCTGGAAGTTTCTTCTTGACATCCTCTGGAGTTCTCCAAGAGATGTCTAGGTAAGCTCCTCCATGTTCACTTGCTCGTCCTGCATCTCTTTCAGAGTTGATTGCTTTAGCAACAACATCTCTCGTAAGTAATTCTGGTGGCCTTCTCTTTGTGGCTAGTTTTCCGGAAATAACCTCATCTACCCATTCTAAGGCTTCTTTTTCTGTATCTGCAAATTCATCTGCGTACATTTCAGGAATGTAGTCGAACATGAATCTCTGACCTTCTGAATTGGTCAACATTCCACCCTCTCCTCTTACTCCCTCGGTTACGAGAATACCTTTGACACTCGGAGGCCAAATCATTCCTGTTGGATGGAATTGGACAAATTCCATATCTCCTATTTCTGCTCCAGCCCAATATGCCAAAGCATGCCCTTCACCTGTGTATTCCCAAGAACCCGAGCACACCGCCCAACATCGAGTAATTCCACCGGTTGCAAGAACAATTGATTTCGCTTTGAATAGATGGAGTGATCCATCGTTTCTATCGTAGGCAAAACAACCCGTAACTTCACCATTATTGGTGAACAATCTTCGAACAGTGAATTCCATGAAAACATCCATTCCCATGTGAACTCCTTTTTCTTGAAGTGTTCGAATCAATTCTAATCCTGTTGCATCACCGATGTGAGCCAGTCTAGGATAGGTATGTCCCCCGAAATTTCTCTGACTGGTTAGTCCCTTTGGGGTTCTATCGAATACAGCCCCCCAAGTCTCGAGTTCCCTGATTCTATCAGGAGCTTGTTGAGCATGGATCTTTGCCATTCTCCAATCATTGAGGTATTTTCCACCCTTCATAGTGTCACGGAAGTGAACTTTCCAACTATCTCTTGGGTCTTTGTTTGCCAAAGCAGCAGCAGCGCCTCCTTCGGCCATTACAGTGTGGGCTTTTCCAAGCATCGATTTACAAACTAAAGCGACACTTGCACCCTCTTGACTCGCTGCTATAGCGGCTCTAAGTCCTGCACCACCTGCTCCAATAATTACTACATCATGTTCGTGAGTAGTATAACTTTCTTCGGAAATATCGTAACGCATTCATAGACCCCCAATTAATACAATGTCACTCAAACCAAAGAAGGGGTCAGTGCATGCGTATATGTAGAAGTCCGCAAACATAACCCAGAACAA
>DAOJ01000063.1 GCA_002502365.1 Euryarchaeota archaeon UBA106 | reverse complement strand
AAACCATGCAACTCCTCTGGTGGGGCTGTTGCTGTGGTTTCGTAGATGAGATCACGGGTCACATTTGATGAAAGAGATGCAGCGACTTGTAGCGCTGTAATCGCTTTTCTCAAGTCTCCCAAACTGACGTGAACAATCGCTTGTGCTGCTTCTTCTTCCAGAGTAATGTTTTCCGAAGCAGCAACACTACGAATCATTTCATCGACTTGATCTTCGGCTAGTGGACGGAACCTGAACACTGCACACCTAGATTGGATTGCTTCGATAATTTTTGATGAATAATTGCAGGATAGAATGAATCTGCAGGTCTGAGAATGTTGTTCCATGATTCTACGCAGTGCACCTTGAGCATCCGGAGTTAGAGCATCTGCTTCATCTAGGAAAATTACCTTGAATGAAGTTCCTGGAACTGGAGCGGTCTTTGCAAAACCCTTGACTTTGGTTCTAATCGATTCTAATTTTCGTTCATCGCTTGCATTCATTTCAAGCAAGTTCATGCGATAACTTTCTCCGAATACATCACGAGTCAAAGCAAGGGCAGCAGTCGTCTTTCCTGTACCGGGAGGACCGGCGAAAAGCAGGTGAGGGAAGGTTTGTTTCTGGGAATAAGCAACAAGCCGATCGACGACCGCTTTCTGACCTTTGATGTCTGCGACCGTCTGCGGTCGGTGTCGCTCAACCCACATCTCGCTCATGGCCGTCCCTCAGTATCCAAGGTTGGGTGTCCTTGAAGGTTCCCTCGAATATGCTAGGAGACATCAATAGGACTCGTCAGCGTTGGGGAATTCCCCACTTTGGACATCAGAGATGTATTGTTTCACCGCTCCGTCGATAGATTCTCCCAAGTCTGCGTAACGCCGCAGGAATCTTGGACTGAAATCCTTGGTAATGCCTAGCATATCGTGTAAAACTAAGACTTGGCCATCGCAATCAGGACCTGCTCCAATACCAATAGTTGGAATCGACAGTTGAGCACTTACCTTAGCGGCTAATTCCGAAGGAATTTTTTCGAAGACGATGGAAAAGCATCCCGCCGCTTCAATCGCCTTAGCATCCTTGAGCAACTGCTCGGCTTCTGCTTCCTCTTTTGCGCGAACGGTGTATGTTCCAAATTTGTATATTGATTGAGGAGTCAAACCAAGGTGTCCTTGAACAGGTATTCCAGCACCGACTATTCTTTCGATGGATTCAGCAACCTCCTCTCCGCCCTCGAGTTTCACTGCGTGACCACCTGATTCCTTCATGATTCGAATCGCAGAGTCAAGAGCGGTTTTCGAGTCACCTTGGTAACTACCGAATGGCATGTCTACAACTACCAAAGCACGGTCAACACCATTCACAACGCACTGAGCGTGATAGATCATATGATCGAGAGTAATTGGAACAGTGGTTTCGTTACCAGCCATCACATTAGAAGCAGAGTCACCAACCAGAATGACATCGATTCCGGCAGCGTCAACTAATCTAGCTAGAGAGTAATCATAAGAGGTTAGCATGGTGATTTTTTCACCGGCTTGTTTCATCTCTTGCAAAGTGTGTGTTGTGACCTTTTTGGCGCGACTTGAGATTGCCATCTACTCACCACTTGGGAACTTGCGAGCGTGGTTATAGCCTTCAATGAACCGACGCTGTAATTCGTAGATAATGGCAAATTATTCAGCCCTATTGAATCAATTTGGAGATTCATGTCTAGCCACGCTTGCTACAAATTCTTCGATATCGATGATACCATTTCCATCTGTGTCTGCTTCATCGAAAACCGCTCTTAATTCACGCTCAGCATCAGGTGTATACCCTAGAGCATCCATAGCTGAGAGATATTGCTCAACATTCAGTTCACCGTTGCCATCTATATCTGCAGCGTAGAAAGCGGTTAACCTTCGGCGGGTCTCAACCTCTTCTGGATCGAGATATTGCAAGCCGAAAGTTTGCCAAGGTGTGATCTCAAGTTCAGCGTGTTTTTCTCCGTAGCCTTTCCAGATAATTAGACCCAAAACAATTGCCGCGGTACCGCCAATCAAAGCCTTGGAACCCATCAAGAATAGTAAGACAAAACCACCGATGATTCCCAATAATTGGAAGAAAGGATACACTGGAGACCTCCACTCAGGCGCATACCATGTGTGCGAGCGAGATGCGGTTCGAAGAACGATTACACAGGCATTAATCACTATGAAAATCATAATTTTGAAGCCTGAAGCAAGTTTTGCTACGTCTTTGACAGGAAGGAAGGTTATCGCTGCAGCCATGGATAATCCTGTTACAATAATAGCCCAGTAGGGTGTTTGATACTCCTTGTGGACCTTTTCTAGGAAGGATGGAAGCAAGTTATCCTTTGCCATAGCATAAGGGAATCGTGATGATGCCATGATGCCGGCAAGGGACATTGAAGTCATAGTCAAGACTGAAAGTAAAGCAGCGATGATTCCAATCTCTTTACCACCAATATCTTCGGCAAATACGTAGACTGGATCTTCTCTAGCATATCCAGGGTTGTCTGGGTCCATGAAGAGGTTCGGGTCTAGCGATGCAGCCATTACTAGTGCCACAATTACATACAGCAGGGTGCTAACTAGCAAGGAGAGAAGGATTCCATTTGGAATATTTTTGCTAGGGTCTTTGATTTCACCACCTACAGCAGCGATTTTTGTCACCCCTGCATAAGAAACGAAGACAAATGCCGAAGTTCGGGCGACGGCTTCCCAATCTGCCCCAAATGCATCTCGAGAGAAGACATTATCCCAATTCATCTCGACTGTTGCAAGTGCGTAAGCGCACAATGCTAACAGATAACTAACAGAAATCAACACAATTGGAGTCTGAACTTTTTTGATACGTTTGACACCAAGGATATTGATTCCAACAATAAAGGCTAGCAGAACTAATGCAGCGATTTCAATATTTATTTTGATTCCAATAATTTCCTCAATCACCCACAAGTATGCCTTGAATCCGATAAGTGCAAATGCTGATTTAAGCATAAAATTGGCCCATAATCCAAGTCCTGAAATTGTGCCAAACAACGGGCCAAAGGTCTTCTGAACATATACATACGAACCTCCAGAGGTCGGCATTGCTGTTGCTAACTCAGATTTTGAAATGGCTGCCGGTAAGACAATTATGGCGGCTAACAGGTATGCAAGCCAGACTCCTCCAACTGGATTTGAACCGCCGCCCATCTCAAGCATAGCTAAGGCGGGAAGTACGAACAAACCTGAGCCTAACATTGCAGAAAGGGAAATTATGACAACCGCACCCAATCCTAGTTTACGCTCTAATGGGCCTTCCAAATCCTCGTCTGATTTGAGAACAATCCCTGCCAAATCATTGGGACCCCTGATATTCACACTCTTTCGAAAAATCAGAGGGTGTTGAACATTACCTATTGATTATCAATGGAAAAATGACTAGATTGAAGGAATTATCAACCCACAGAGTTACAAGGGACCGTTTGCACGCTTCGTTCATGTCTGCGGTAATAGAAGACGGCACCACAGCGGTGGTACATTACACAGGAATTTTCCCCGATGGAGAAGTATTCGACAGTAGTGAAGGAAAAGACCCGCTAGCCTATCAAGTAGGTAAACAACAAATGATCCCGGGATTTGAGCAAGAAATGATGGGTGCTGCGATTGGTGAAACACGAGAATTCACTCTAACTCCAGACCGAGCATATGGTGAAAGATCTGAAGATGCCATTCAACAAGTCCCTAGAGACCAATTTCCATCCGAAATGCCTCTCGAAGTTGGGGTAATGATGGCCGCCCAAACCCCTCAAGGGCCACTGCCATTCACAATTACTGAAATTTCAGATGATGTGGTCACCGTTGATTTTAATCACCAAATGGCAGGAAAGACCCTGAAATTCAACGTCGAAGTTGTCGATGTACGCTGTGACGATAGTTGCGGCTGTTGCTAAACTAGCGAACCTTTCATCCACAGAAGCCCTACTCGAGGGCTGAAAATGAGGACTGTCGCGCTGGCTCTGTGTTGCCTAATGCTATCGGCCCCGCTTGCGGGATGTTTAGATTCGATTAGTTCTGGAGATGGAATTTTTGAGGATCCTGAGCCTCTTAGAATAAATCATATTCAAGTTCTTGGAACCCACAATTCCTATCACATCAAACCATTTGGTCCAACAATTCGTGCCTATGATTACACACATGAACAATTACATGTTCAAGCAGAAGATTTTGGAGTTAGACAATTCGAATTGGATGTTTGGTGGGACCCTCGTGGGCAATTATACGTCTACCATAATCAATACGATTTCAGAACTAATTGCGCGACCTTCGAAGATTGTCTGAATACACTTCTCACTTGGTCAAACGATAATCCGAATCATGTTCCTCTGATGATTTGGGTTGAACCGAAGGAATGGGTCCGGTCTAGTACGGATGAGACTGTGGTTTTAGAACTACAAGAAATGCTTGAAAAAATAGAAACTGAAATCGGTCAATGGTGGCCTCGTGACAAGACTATCACACCTGATGATGTGAAAGGAGATGCTGCGAGTCTTAGAGAAGCAGTAACCACAAATGGCTGGCCGTTACTCGATGACTCTCGTGGCAAAGCCATGTTCATCCTACTTGCAGAGGATGAAGTTCGAGAAGCCTATGTGGATACATTTCCAGGTCTAAATGGCTCCCTGATGTTTACCATGAATGATGAAGCAAGTGAGACTGCCGCATTCTATTCAGAAACAGATCCAATCGGAATGGGGTCGGAGATAACTCGTCTAGTTGAAGAGGGTTACATCGTGAGAAGTAGAGCAGATAATGCAGAAGATGGAGAAGCCGACAATAACGACACTGCTCGACGAGACGCCGCCTTCGCAGTGGGGGCACATTCAATCTCTACCGATTATCCAGCCAAGGTCGATGGAATCGAATATTGGGTGCAAGTTCCGAACGGACCCATAGCATGTAATCCTGTAACTGCACCACCATCTTGTGATTCTGATTTAATCGAATCCNNGTGGCCTCGTGACAAGACTATCACACCTGACGATGTAAAAGGAGACGCTGCGAGTTTGAGAGAAGCGGTAACGACTTCGGGATGGCCATTATTGGATGATTCCAGAGGGAAAGCGATGTTTATTCTGTTAGCGGAAGGAGACGTTCGAGAAGCCTATGTGGATACATTTCCAGGTCTAAATGGCTCCCTGATGTTTACCATGAATGATGAAGCAAGTGAGACTGCCGCATTCTAT
>DAOJ01000062.1:1799-7366 GCA_002502365.1 Euryarchaeota archaeon UBA106 | reverse complement strand
CCACTACCACACTCTTGAGATTGGTTCGATGCGTGGAATCGCACACCACTCTCCATGGTTAGCGGGGCACATGATGCTAGGTTGGATGGCGAGTCTTGGTCTTCCGTTATTGGCTGGATTCGTGGCTGAAATTGCAGTAATGATAGCCTTCTGGATGACATTTGGTTGGTTAGTAATTTGGCCAGCATTGACCCTAATCATTACTGCTGTATACTACCTAACAAGTATGCAGAAGATGATTTTCGAAGGTGGAGATCCTCACGTTGGTATACTTCCAGATACCATGCACGGAGAAGAACCTCGAGACATTACTTGGCATGAGAATGCTGGAATGTTTGTTTTGGGGGCCCTCACAGTATTGTTCGGAATCATGCCATTCATCTTCTGGGACATGATGTCAGATTGGTCTACAGAATTCATGCTAGAGACATTAGTTCAGGCTATGAATAGCCAGGGGGTGAAGCCCTGATGTTAACTACTGAAGAAATGGAACTATTGCTTCCAGAAATGACTCTAATTGCAGGAATAATTTTTGCTATTTTAATTCCTAATCTTGGAGATTCAACTCTTAGGATTCCGCTTACTAGAACAAGGATTCCGATATTCATTGGAGGAACTAGATTCAAGAGTACTTCTGATCCAAGAGTTCCGGCTCGAATTGCTATATTTGCATTATTTGTAGCCTTCATCTATTCCTTTTTGGAAATAAATGGTGCATCCGGCGAGGTTGGCGAGGTTGGTGGAGTTATCGAAATCACTTCGTTCACTAGAATGATGTCTTTCGTATTCTATGGCGCACTTCTCTTGTCAGCTATTGCCACAACATACAGAATGCCAGCACGAACTTCCGCAAGAGCACCTCGTGAGAATGATTCTGAATCGCTTACCGAGGCGCTAATCTCAGCTCTCATGGATAACCGTCGTCAAGTGGATTTCCACATATTATTGATGATGGTTGGTCTTGGTATGGGCTTGATGGCAATGGCCTCTAATTTATTCTTCATGTTCGTTGCAATTGAGTTAGCTGGTCTAGCAGCCTATGTTTTGGTTGCATTCCACAAAGAGGAGGAAGTTGGAGGCGAGGCCGGTGCCAAATACTTCATTGTCGGTTCAGTTGCTAGTGCTACAGGAATCTATGGAATGTCCTTGGTCTATCTTTGGTCTGGGGATCTGGATTTCGATGCACTTGCAAACTCATGGGCGGCTATGGATGGATTAGATCCATTCGCCGTTATCGGTGTTGGACTAATGCTGGTTGCTTTCGGATTCAAAGTCAGTGCCGCACCTTTCCACCTCGCCGCACCTGATGCCTACGCTGGAGCCTCTTCTCCAGTGGCTGGTGTGCTGGCAACAGCTTCCAAGGCGATGGGATTCGTAGCGATATTCAGAGTACTCATTCAAGTCACAATGCCAGAAGAGGGTGAAGCACTTTGGTTTATTCTCCTAGCAATAATTGCTGTCATTACTATGACATGGGGTAACTTAGCAGCACTAACTAGCGATAATCCAAAGAGAATGTTGGCTTATTCTAGCGTAGCTCACGCAGGTTACATGCTAGCGGCAGTCGCTGCTGTGGGAAGTGGATTAGGAGATACATCAACAACTGAGTTAGTATTAGTTGCAATTGTTTTCCATCTAACAATTCTTGTTCTATTCAAACTAGGAGCCTTCTTGGTACTGGCTATGCTTGAGACTGAAGGCCGAAGCCATCGTTTGGAAGATCTTCACGGGCTTGCTCAGCGAGACCCGTTGATTGCAGGTTCGATGTTTATCTTCATGCTTGCATTGGCTGGAGTTCCACCATTGTCAGGGTTCCTTTCTAAGTTACTCATGATTAATGGTATTGTGAATATTAGCGCTGGTACAGGTAGCACATCAGCAGATGCTATTGTTCCTTGGGCAGAGTCAGTAGATCCTGTTTTCTGGCTGGCTATGGCAATTGTTCTCAACAGTGCTCTATCTCTATTCTATTACCTTCGAATCGGTCTAGTTATGTTCTTCGAAGCTCCTGAAAACGAAAAACCTCTGAGAAAGTCTCTCCACTTGCGAAATACCATTCTTGTACTTACAATATTGACTGTATTCTTCGGATTAGGACCTGGTGCCGAATATTTGCTTGATTTGGTCGAAGGCGCAGTATCTGATCTTTGATGGTACCGATTTCCGAGCCAATCAACAAGGCATGGTTTCACATAGGGGTCTCTCGACCGAAGCCTAATGGCAAGACGGGAGGAACGCGTGGATACTGAGTTGTTGGCTCAACTTGAATCCGGAACCAGCGATAAAATACGCGTTACTTTACCGAATAAAAAAATCAATGAAATGTTTGCCATAGCCGACCAAATTCTAGGTGGTCGCAAAGTCAGAGCGGTTTGCGAAGATGGTGAGAGTCGACTAGCACGAATTCCAGGAAAGATGCGAAGACGGCAATGGGTTCGTGAAGGTGATTTGGTTATTGTTCAACCTTGGGATTTCCAAGATTCAAGAGCCGATGTTAGAATGCGATACACAAAGACACAGTCGATTTACCTATCTCGAAAGGGTGTTTTACCTGAGATAGTAGATTTATTCGGTATGACTGATGATCAAATCCATGAACAGGATGAAGACTACGAAATTGTTGACACAGGGGCGGTTGAAGAGGATTCGGATACAGAGACAAAAGAGGATTCTGAAGAATCGGTAGAAGAATCAACTCCAGAACCAAAACCTTCCAACTTTGCAGATGATGACGATGATGATATCGATTCATTCTTCGGGTGAGGATGATGGCAAATCCCGACTGGGAAGAAATTGATCCGGATGAATTGATGAAGGCAGGTAAGCAACACGACTGGATGACAGAGCCACGATTCAAGAGAATGTTCGTGGAAATTGAAGACAAGTTGCAAGGAGTTCTTGGCTCAGGCCAATATGACTGGGTTGATCGACGGGTATTCGATGCGGTCTTCGACCGTTCAACTCTGATGTCTTTGCATAAATTAATGCAGTCTGGTGAAATTGAAACCGTTGATTATCCAATCGCACGGGGAAAAGAGGCACACGTATTTCACGCAACAACAAACCAAGGGCCCGCAGCAGTGAAGATTTTTCATACTACGAATGCAGTCTTCAAGAGTCTCGCAAAATACATTGACGGGGATCCACGATTCGGCGGGCTAAAGCGTCGTCACCGAGAATTAGTGAAGATTTGGGTAAGAAAGGAATATCGAAATCTACGTCGAATGCGAAAGCATGGAATTCGGGTACCAAGACCTAGAGCTGTTCTGAACAATGTTTTGGTGATGGATTTAATTGGGGATGAAAGCGAACCTTCTCCTCGCTTGAAGGACATTACGATTGACGATCCAAAGGGAGTGTTTGACGACCTTCTGGAGATTCTTGCAGTATGTTGGCAGACCTGCGATCTTGCTCATTCCGATTTTAGTGAATACAATATTCTCTGGTATGATGGTGAACCTTGGGTAATTGATGTAGGTCAAGCAGTTGTTAGCGCACATCCATCCTCGAATGAGTTCCTAGTTCGCGATGTAACTAGATTGGTTCAATGGATTAATCGACAAGGATATGAAGTCAATCTTGCAGATTCTTTACTCAGAGTTCTTGAAGAGCCGGTTCCAAAATATCCTCCCCTTTCAGGCGGGGATTAAAATGGCAAGGCTGGCCGCCCAACTTTGTGGAACTACTAGCCCGCATACCAAAAGACCGCATCGCGGTGCTAATTGGTAAGGGTGGCCGAACTCGCAAGATGCTTGAGAAATCTAGTGGAGCGAGTTTGGAAATTGACTCCGCAACTGGTGATGTTTCGGCTATTTGGAATCAGGAAGAATTAGATCCGATTGTAAAAATGAAAATGCCCGATGTAATTCGTGCAATCGGCCGCGGATTGGCACCAAATAGAGCGGTAAAATTACTCGATGATGATGTTTTTCTGCGAATGTATGACATTCGTGAATGGGTTGGTAGACAACCCAACCAAACTCGTAGAATGCGAAGCCGTCTAATCGGAAGAAATGGTCGTATTCGTAGTCTAATTGAAGAGATGTCTAGAACTGAGATGGCGATATATGGCTCTACAGTTTTGGTAATCGGAGATGAGGATGGTCTTGCGTTAGCAACCCCTGCGATTGAGAACATTCTCAATGGTGCAGAGCATGGTACTGTCTTACATGGACTTGAACAAGATCGCAAGCGTATGAGGATTCAATCTCGTAGTTTGGACTCATACAATACTGGTAATACCTCATCAGAAGACTTCGATGCATTGGTTCCCGGCTTGGCTGATGCCCGCCGTAGAAAAGAACGTAGATTCAAGTCAGCACAAGTCGATCCGGATGATGAAGAAGAGGTTGCTGAGATGTTAGAATTGGCAGAAGACGAATCGATAACTTATGGCGAAGAGTGATTTCATACGCCGCCATACCTAAGCGCAGATGCTTTTTCGAAGGGTCGTGAACGTGTTAGAAGAGTGGTACGATTACGAGCGTTTGATTATACGTGCTCTCGCAGTAATCATGACTTTATTCTGTATTGGAGCCTTCTTAGGTTCAATCGATTTTGCTAATCCCTTGTCAGATTTTGTCTACAAATACTACCTTGATCCAATCATCGGAGAATCAACCGGTGATTCAGGTTACAATATGATCAATACGATGACCTATGGTGTTGTTCTAGCAATGTTTGTTGTAGCATTGTCAGGATGGCTTCGTCACTTAGGAGTTGATGGGTCTGACAGAACTCTACTTGCTTTACTTCCATTTGTTCTATGGGCAGCCTTAGGAGAGGTTGTTGAAGATGCGGAAATGTTTGGCGAATTCTTCTCGGCATGGTTTGTAAGTCCTGGTGTGCATTTCCAAACTGCAACTTGGGTAATCATATCCGGCTGGTTAGGATATAGAATTCATACTTCAGATTCTAGCGATGAGGAAAAATCAGAGAAGGTAAAATCAGCCTCAATAATTGTAATTTTCACTCAATTTATTATTTATGCAAATTCAATTGATGGTAAAGTTGACATCGATATATCATTGATGTTGATTTTCAGTATTCTGGCTATCATGTCCCCCCATATTTTGGAATCAAGCGCTGAAAGTTTTGACAGCATTCAGCGTACTGTTTACTTTTCAGGTATCGGAGGGTGTCTAGTTCTATTCGGTGCCATCGCATCTTATCTTTCCTCAATTGACATAAATGATATTGGAAATTATCCTTGGAATTTTGTCGCAGTAATCGTAGTTATTGGATTTCCAGTCGTACTATGCTGGTTCATGCTAGAACAAGGAAGAGAAGCCGCCTCCGAACTGGCATCTCAAGGAATAGTTGCAGGTATTCTCCCTCCGGGTATGACGGAAGATGAATACATCGAACTAGAATCAGAGCAGAAGAATCTGATTGAATCCCTGCGATTGAAGGCAACAATGGCTTATCCAGTAGCATTCCTTCCTGTTGCCGGCCAATTAATGGACGGCATTGCAACATACATTGGTATCGACTTCTTTGGATACACCGAGAAGCACATAGTATCGGAGGCAGCGGTCGAATTATTCGATACCGCACTGACTTTTGCA
>DAOJ01000062.1:0-1426 GCA_002502365.1 Euryarchaeota archaeon UBA106 | reverse complement strand
GGCCAACTTCGAGTATCGTCAACAACATCTGCGCTTGTTGATTGGGCTGGCATTGATGGTTGTTGGAATGGCACCAGGATTACGCAATGTGGGTCGATTGATGTTGGGTGTCTAATCACGACATCTACGATGTCGTATCCATTGTATTCAAAGTTCGGCGCCATCCTCGAGGGTCGATTGTGATGGACAGATTGCCGACCCGAGTCGACCGTTCCGGCCAAGATTGGCAACGTAGAAGGGAGCAAAACCTTGCTTTAGCTGCCGACCTCAAGGAGCGATTGGAAGTTGTAAAACAAGGTGGTGGCGGGAAATATGTCGAGAGACATCGCTCACGAGGAAAGATGCTTCCAAGAGAGAGGATAGCAGAAATTTGTGATCCGGGAAGTCCTTTCTTGGAATTATCTAGCCTAGCGGCAAATGAACTGTATGATGGAAAAGCCCAATCGGCTGGAATCATTACAGGTATTGGCTTAGTTCATGGTCGAGAATGCCTATTCGTTGCAAACGATGCTACCGTCAAGGGTGGATCCTACTACCCTATGACCGTGAAGAAGCACATTCGAGCCCAAGATGTTGCAGATGCTAACAATCTGCCATGCATCTATCTTGTCGATAGCGGGGGGGCATTCTTGCCAATGCAAGATGAGGTATTCCCCGACATTGGTCACTTTGGACGCATCTTCAGAAATCAAGCCATGATGTCGGGCAAAGGAATTCCACAGGTAGCTGCAGTTCTAGGAAGTTGTACGGCAGGAGGCGCATATGTTCCAGCGATGTCTGATGAATCGATAATCGTCAAGGGTAATGGAACAATTTTCCTCGCTGGGCCACCATTGGTGAAGGCGGCTACAGGTGAGGAAGTCAGCGCAGAAGATCTAGGCGGCGCTGATGTTCACACCAGAGAATCTGGTGTAGCTGACCATTTCGCAGAAAATGAGGAGGAAGCCCTACGCATGGTTCGTAATGTTGTAGAGAATCTCAACATTGAGCCAAAGCAAAGATTGGACGTTAAGCCAGTACAATCTCCCGCTCATGATATTGAGGACTTGATGGGAATTATTCCAACAGACAATCGTACACCATTCGATGTTCGCGAGGTAATCGCCAGAATTGTTGATGGCTCTCGCTTCCATGAGTTCAAACCGCGATATGGCAATACCTTGGTTTGTGGTTTTGCCAGAATACACGGTTATCCTGTTGGGATAGTAGCAAACAACGGAATTCTATTCTCCGAATCATCTCTCAAAGGTGCTCACTTTGTCGAATTATGCGGTCAGCGTGGAGTGCCACTAATCTTCTTGCAGAACATTACAGGATTCATGGTTGGCCGTGACGCTGAGTCAGGCGGGATTGCTAAGGATGGTGCCAAACTCGTCACCGCTGTATCTTGTGTACCTGTTCCTAAATTTACTGTAATCATCGGAGG
>DAOJ01000045.1:4383-5053 GCA_002502365.1 Euryarchaeota archaeon UBA106 | reverse complement strand
TCCCTTGTCAACTATTGTGATACTAGAAATTGGTGCGGTAGAATTTCTTTTACCATTTACATCTAGGCAACAAACATCGAGTTCGATGATTCTAAGAGGTGGAAGTTGCCAATCAACTTCGTCTCTTGTATCTAAGGGGAAAATTTGGTTTCCAATTATCTTCACTCTCCCAAATGGATGGGTTTTGAGGTCTAACAAAAATTTCTGAGTGATTTTTGGGTCAACGGAAAAAAGCTCGAAATTTCGCCATGAACCATTTGCATCAATCATCTCTGCAATTTTTCTTATCTTCGATGGCTTCTGTAAATTAACTGCCAGGACTTCCACCTGTTTTTGTGATTCATGTGAGGTACGATGCCTTTCCCTTCTCAATGATAGTGCTCCAAATGGACGTTGGTATTCAGGTCTAGAAAGGGCTCTACCTAGTTCATCTAATCTGTGCGATTCTCCATGAACATGTATCGTGAATGACCATGGCATTAGGATTTGTTGAACTTCTCCATCGTCTTTCTTTATCCATAAACTCATACATTCGGTTTTGATATCTAGATGACAATCAAGGATCCATCCTTCATCCATTCCTCAACCTCTCAATTTCGTCTTCGATTTTTGAGATTCTCTCGTACGCTTCGACTAACATCGCTAGAAATATTGGTTCCATAGGGTCGAC
>DAOJ01000045.1:3749-3978 GCA_002502365.1 Euryarchaeota archaeon UBA106 | reverse complement strand
CTCAAAGTTCTACGAAACTGCTTCCAACCCTCTATTCTTTCTTCCCCTCTCATCCTCCAAGTTGCAACTGTTCGACCCATGGGCTTTCTTGGCGGATCAAATCGCCTAACCTTCTTTTTGTAGGCAGGGGGGTATATTATAGCGAGTAAAAGTGAAAAAAATCAGCGTTTACTTGGATTCGACCATCGTGAGTCTGCAGGTGGTCTAGTTATCGCTAGATAACTCCATG
>DAOJ01000045.1:0-3347 GCA_002502365.1 Euryarchaeota archaeon UBA106 | reverse complement strand
GCCCAATCTCTTGGTGCATCCTCTGGCAAGACTACGAGGAAAGGTGCATGATCCTCTCCTAGAGGCTTATCATAACATCTCCATCTAGTACCGTACTTGAACCCGGGTCGAATTACGAGACCCCTATTAAGCAAGTCAGAAAGAATCGTTGCGCCTTCCGATAGCGGATTTAATCCTTGAATAATTTCACATGTGATTGAATCAAGATGAATACCCCCTGCGGTGGGTACTCCTAATTGTTGGATTTTCCAATCATCGGATGGATATAGCAAACCGTCGGCTGAGGTAATTCCTCCAGATAAATTAGCTAGAGATTCTATTGCCTCATGATCTTGAAATGATCCACGGGGGTTTTGAGAGGATAGTTGGTATGTTACAACACTCAACTCTTCATCTACAACCAAAACCTCCGGCGTTCTTCCGGAATTGCTTACATCAATTGTCCATTGATGTAATTCTATTGCATCCAACTTATCGGATTCATGAAACCATCGTATTTCGGAAATCGCTTTACTATTTCTTGGATGAGTATTCGAAGTCCATCGAGCAGCCCAAGACTTAGGGTGAATTTGTTGAGAAAATAGCCCCATATTTTGAGATAAAACAATCTTGTTACCCGGTACACGAAGAGCCTCTAGGATAGAATATTCTTGTAATAGCATCGGGTTTTGATTCAGTGCGTTTTTCATCCAATCATTTGTTGGTAGGTCTATGTGCCTGTGATAGTGAACGAACAATGTCTCAGCCGGAGATAACTCTAGTTTTCCCTCTCCATTTGGTCTGCCAATCGCTGATTTTTGCCAGAGTCTTTCGGCGGCTGACCCCTCGTAGACCCAAGTCCCAGAGTGGTCAGTCATACCTCTCCGAGAGAACCTACTCGCTTGAGTTAGTCGGTCATGATTTGACCATTTAGCACCCCCAAACCTCATTCGCCCCCCACCTTTGGAAGGTTCATGGCGATTGACGAAGACACAGTCTCCCGCATTGAATCTCTAAGGCGATTACGTTCCAGCCTCAATGATATGGAAGGTTCTCAGGTGACATTGTTGGGCGATGTTATGTTAGACCGTTATCACCATGGTTATGCGAATAATCTGAACTCAATCGCACCAGTTCCTGTGTTGAAAATTTTCCAAACTGATGAGAGTCCAGGAGCGGCGGCTCATATTGCAAGGGGGCTAAATTCTATAGGTCTAGATGTTGACTTTCATACGTTTGTTGGAAATGATAGAGAAGGCAAAGCAATTGTGGATATGTTAACTGAAGATGGAATTGCGGTAACGGGGATAGAATCAGTTTCAGATAGGCACACGCTCGTAAAAATTCGTTTTTTTGGTAGCAGAGAAAGCCTGCTTGAAGAGAGCCAAATCTTACTACAGGCTGACAGAGGTCCACTTGATCCAATCGATAACTCAATGTCTGATAAATTAGCAAATAATGCGATGAAGCAATTGGAAAATAGTTGCGCTTTGGTAATCTCAGATTATGATAATGGTGCGGTTACTGTAGCCAGCGCCACAAAATTGATTGGTGTTGCGAGAAAGAATGCTATTCCCGTCATAATGGACCCCAAACTAACCGGTTTAGAACGGTCTCGAGGTGCTACGGTTGTTCTAGTTGAGATGAGGGGTATGGAACTTATGCGTCGCCGTTTGGAAGCTTCCGACTCGGCTTCCG
Source organism: Euryarchaeota archaeon UBA106 (assembly GCA_002502365.1). Taxonomy (GTDB): domain Archaea; phylum Thermoplasmatota; class Poseidoniia; order Poseidoniales; family Thalassarchaeaceae; genus MGIIb-O1. The sequence continues at coordinate 1,670 of DAOJ01000045.1, read as the reverse complement.
CAGCCTCTGAACTAATTTCTACATACGATTGGGATGCATTGGTAGTTTTGGGAGGGATTAATGGGGTAACTCTCTATCAATCAGAGGGTGATGTAATTCATTTCGATTGTTCAGCCCCCACTCCAAAACAACAGATAGGTTTGCATGACGCTGCGGCTACAGCATTGGCAGTAGCATTAGGAAACGGTTTGCCGATGGAAGATGCTGGTTTACTAGCCGCTGCCGCCTGTGACTGTATTCTAACTGCTGAAGCCAGTCAAGAATTCCTAGATATTGATACACTAGGCACTTGGCTAGATGAATTGGTCTGGCAAATGCAAATTTCAGAAAGATGAATTGAACACTTTTGCATGGGGTTCAAGACAGATAGTCTAGCCGTTTGGGATGATGAAGCGACACTGGAGGGCAGTCTTGCTGTCACTTTCAGCATTGCTTTTGCTGTGCAATAGTGTCCAAGCAGATACTTCCAACGATGATGATCCTGCCTTAATCAGTATTGATATCGAAAACGGAGACCATTCATCCGAGTCGATCACGTTTTCAGGAATCATAGAAGACGATGAACAACCTGAAGATGTATTTTGGCGGGTATCTAAGGATGGTACAGAATTCGATGGTGGAGATTTGCTGAGTTCTTTAATTGATATAACATCTACAAGTAGTAGAGAACAATGGTCTTGGTCCTTTGAGTTGTCTTTCTCCGCTACAGGCGAGTGTGCATGTTATGTTAGTGTTCATTCAATAGATGATTATGGATTAGAAATTGTGGAAACTAGAGTGGTATTTATGGTTGAGGAAAACTCAACCGGTTTGATTGGATTTTTGTTAGATTCAGATCAATCCGGAGATTTGATTGATTCTTCACTTCAAATTAGTGGTTGGCTTGGTACTTACCCAAATGATGGAGTTAATCTAGAAATCTCAGGTTCTTTGGCGCAGGGACTAATTCAATCATCCCATATACCTCAGTCATCAGTTTGCAATCAAGCATCAATAACTGATGAAGTATACGAACTTTCATCTGGAGAATTTGAGATAACTTGGGATATTTCTACCAAATTAGACGGTTGGATGGAAATAATACTAATTGGCTGCCCATCGAGCAATTCTGCCCCCATGGGGGCTAGCCACGAATTTTCTATTCGTGTAAATAACCAACCACCAGTAATCAAAATATCTGGGATTGATTATGCTGTAGAGGACGATATTTGGCATACATTCGACGCGACCCTAACTGAGGACCCGTATTGGGGAAGAACGGAAATGTACTATGTTTGGACTCTTAGAAGGCCTTCTCACTCTGGCAATCTTCCAATCGATGTACAAATGGGTGAAGACCTCAACACATATTCTATCTCAGGGGCACAATCTGGAAACTACACTCTTAGTTTAACAGTCTATGATAAAGGAGGGTTATCATCAGAGCAAATGGTAAATTTAGACATCAAGAATACAGTTCCTATCGCATCGCTGATAATTGATGGCGAAGCTATTTCGGACGGTCAAGAAGTTAGGATTTCAAATCCCACTGACATAAAATTAGATGCGACTGAAAGTTCCGACACAGCAAATGATGCTTCCAGTTTGAGATGTATTTGGTTATTGGATAATTCACCCCTTTACGAGGGATGTGACCGAGAATTTTCTTGGACTGAGGTTGAAGAATATCG
>DAOJ01000086.1:2763-7638 GCA_002502365.1 Euryarchaeota archaeon UBA106 | reverse complement strand
ACCTGGTTAATTTCAATTTATGTTGATGGTGAATTAGTATCGCCAGAAGGTATAGAACTCAGTTTCACCTTGACTGAACATGAATTAGTTTCTATTTCTGAATTCCAAATAGACCCTGTCCAAGAGACACTATATGGAATCGCAACTTTAGTTGGCTGCTTTTTCTTGTTGATTGCAGTACCAATGATGGTATATTTCGCAGGTATAGCAAAAGCCAGACTAGATGAAGAAAATCGATTAGAAGATCCTGCACCAAACGAATAGGGTGATTATTTTCCACTCAGAGGTTCAGAAATCTTATCCCCTGTTCATATCGCGATTGAGTTGTGTCGATGGAAGCTTTCGAGCGGGCCCAACAGTTTGTCACGACTGGGGACTATATTTCGGCGAAGTCGGAATATCAGCAAATCATCGGTTCAGAATCCGATAATTCCGCCGCTTGGTACGGATTGGGCGTAGTTAATCATGCAGTTGGCGATATTGAAGGGGCAATCGTAGCCTTTGAAAGAGGGTTTCTACTCAACAGATTTCACGCCCCTACCGCTGCCAATTTAGCTTTCTTATTTTCACAACGTGATACGGAGCAAGCCGCAAAATATGCCAAGGTCGCCATCGAACAAGGATTGTCTAATGAACAATTACAGACCTTGGCATCAATAGTAATTGAAGAGAAAGAAGAAACAGAACAGGAGCCACCTGTGATTCTAGCGGAGGCTGTACTAATTGAAACTGATTCAGACAATTTAACTGAAGAGATTTCACACTTGATTGAAGAGTCCGAATTTCAATTAGCTATGGAGTTGATTTCGCCTGCGTTAGAAGGCGACTATTCTACCGACGCCATGATTTGGTACTATTGCGGATTATGTCTTCATAACCTAGACCTAAGTGAAGACGCGATTCAATCATTAAATTACTCGTTACAGTTAGACCCAGAATTAACCCTAGCTGAAGATTTAGTAACCGAGATAGAAACAAAATTATCTGAGCCCGAACAAGAAATTGTCGAATTTACTCCAGTTGCCACAGAAGAAGTCACATATGCAGAATTTGTTCCAGATGAGGAAGAAGATACCCTAGAAATTTCACTAGAAGATACATTGGTAGTACTTCAGCAGAAGGCAAAGAATCACTCCGAAGAAGGTAATCATGCCCTTGCTATACAAACCTGGAAAAAGATCATCCAAGACTATGGTTCAACGTATGACTCATGGTCAGGGATGTCCGATGCTTTGGAGGCAGCTGGCCACTTTGAAAAGGCCAATCAATGCAAACAAAAGGCTGAGGAATTGAAGAACAAAAACAGCACAACGCCTGCAGCAGAAATTGATGTTGATCTTGTAGCCGCCGCTGAAGATGCAAAAATGTCTGTTGCACAAAATACACCAATAGATGAAGAGAGTGTAAATGTAGCCATAGAATGGTACAACAAAGGTCTAACTCTGTTAGGAGAGGATAAGGGCGACCAAGCACTGAATTGTTTTGATAAAGCAATTTCATCTACTCCTCGAGATGAGCGGGAATTACGCGTGCGCAGTTACAATGGCCGAGGGCACGCCCTACACCAATTGGGTAAGTTTTCAGAAAGTATTCAATCATACCATCAAGCAATTTCAATGGACCCTACAATGGTAACTGGAAGAACGCTTTACAATATGGGTTCATCTTACGCTGCGATGGAACATTTCGCTGACGCAATCAAATGTTTTCAACAGGCCTTGAATAGAGAATTGGATAATGAAGAATCCCAATTAATTCAAACCCAAATGAATAGGTGTTCATTACTATTGAAAGAACAGAACAAATCCGCGAAGCTTCAATCTTGAGACTTTTCGATCCTTACAATGACCGATTTACTAGTAGGGGTATTGCTTACGTTTGCGGTTGAATTGAGGGGAATTAATTCATTAGCCTCAGGGAAATATGTAGCGATATTACCCCTAGGTATGTCATATTCTACCAGATACCATTTGGAGGATTGGCGTTTTTCGCCTTCGAAAACAGATATCAAATCCACTAATTCCCCGGCTTGAAGATTATTCTCTTTAGCATCTTGTGGGTTGATCATAACGATTCTTCTTCCTGATTTGATTCCACGGTATCTATCTTGCCCTGAATATACGGTAGTGTTGTATTGGTCATGAGACCTTATTGTCATCATTACAAATTCGCTAGTATTAGGCTTCATACTAGTTATTTCATGGAACCTGAAGTTTGCTTTCTTAGTATCAGTGTCGAAGGTTAAGTTATCCCTTGGTGAGTTGGGGAGATAGAATCCTGATCTCTCTCTAACCCTAGAGTTGTAATCTTTGAAACCCGGAATAGTTTGTTCGATTAAATCACGAATTCGGTCGTAATCTTCAACCAAGTAATTCCAACCTAAATCACTCATTTCTATTCTTGATTCTAATGCAGATGCTATTCCCGCAACTATTGCAGGTTCAGACATCAAATCAGAGGAGGAGGGTTTCATGTGACCTTCAGAACTATGCACTATACCCATTGAATTTTCAACTGTCACGAATTGATTTCCATGGGATTGGTAGTCCATTTCTGTTCTACCAAGGCAAGGAAGAATCAGAGATTTCTTACCTGTAACTAAATGGTTGCGATTCAATTTAGTAGACACAAAAACAGTGAGTTCACAATTATTCATTGCCTCTGCGATTAATTTGGTGTCAGACATAGCAGAGAGGTAATTTCCACCCATGGCTAGGAATACCTTACCCTTACCCTCGATCATTGCACGAGCGGCGTTGACTGCATCATAACCATGGTTGTCTGGAGTTCTTATGCCAGTACTATCGAGTATGTTTTGTATCAATTTAGGACTAGCTATATGATTGATTCCAACGGTTCTATCACCTTGTACATTAGAGTGGCCTCTGACTGGACAGACCCCTGCTCCTTTCCTGCCAATATGGCCGCCTAGTAAGTGGGTGTTGACCATCTCCTGAATTGTTTCTACGGAGTTATGGTGTTGGGTAATACCCATCGCCCAGCAGGTTATCAGCGATTTTGAGTTCCCGACGATTTCAGCAATAGTTTCGATTTCTTCTCGAGATATTCCACTAACTGATTCTATTTCATTCCAATCAACCGTTTGAACAGAAGTTTGGTAATTCTCAAAACCGGAAGTATAGGTGGAAATGAATTCTTGGTCAAAATAACCTTTCTTTATTAGTACATGATTTAGGCCTCGGAAAAATGCCAAGTCGCCATTGATATTTATCCTAACATGTCGGTCTGAAATTGATTTGCCGGAGCCGAGCATCTCGAGCGGGTTTTGTGGATGTTTGAACTTCTTCATACCAGTCTCTATGAGGGGATTTATCGAAATGACCGATGCGCCGTTTTTCTTTGCATCCCTTAATGCGGTTAGCATCCTAGGATGATTTGTGCCAGGGTTTTGTCCGACTACAAATATTAAGTCTGCAGAATTAAAATCTTCTAATTTTACTGTCCCCTTACCTATGCCTATAGAATCTGATAATGCGAAGCCAGAAGATTCGTGACACATATTCGAACAATCAGGTAGATTGTTTGTTCCAAATGCACGGGCCAATAATTGCCAGAGGAAGGCGGCCTCGTTACTTGTACGACCTGAGGTATAGAAAATCGCTTCATTGGGATTATTTAACTGGGCTAACTCAACAGCAATTAGATCAAACGCATTTTGCCATGATATTGTGGTATAATTCTCAGAATCTTCATCCAACATCATAGGGGATGTCAAGCGACCTTGGGCATTTAGCCACTCATCTGATTTTTGAGTGAGTGCGGATACTGAATGTTTTGTAAAGAATTCCGCGGTGATTTTCTTCTTCGTTGCTTCGTCCGCTACAGCCTTGGCTCCGTTCTCGCAAAACTCTGCAATTGTCCTATGGTCATCCGGGTCTGGCCATGCGCAGCCTGGGCAATCGAATCCGCCAAATTTGTTAACTTTGGAAAATGAACTAATTGATTTGGATATGCCAGAACGAGATATGCCGTGCTTAATTGTCGAGATAATTGCAGTTGCTCCGGCAGCGGAGGAAGATGTGTTTCCAGTCACTGGAGGTTTATCCTCTGGAGGAGGAGTGGCGATTGTTTCCCTGCTCACGTCTAACCCAACTACCGTAACTTATTCATTTTGTTGATAATTACACTCAAATTTGTTCTTTCACAATATGATTCGGTTAGGAGCTGAGTGAATCACCATAGAATCTGGTTTGAGGAAACAAACAAGTGTCAAATTATACTCTCTTGCCAATTCAACCGCGAGTGAACTGGCGGCACCAACTGATGCCATAATTGGGAAACCAGCGCGAATAGTTTTCTGTACCAATTCAAATGAAGAACGTCCGGATACTTGTAAAATTGATTCCGGATTATTTAGCCCTCCATTACGTATCATATGCCCGATTAATTTGTCAAGTGCATTGTGCCTACCAACGTCTTCCCTAGCGGCAATCACAGCCCCTTTTCGGTCAAATGCTACTGCCGCGTGAGTTCCACCTGTCAATTCAAATAATGGTTGTTTGGAATTTAACAATTCAAGGTTTTTAGATAATTGATTGGATTCAATTTGAAATGATTTGTTGAGTGTAGCATTGTGAATCTGATGTAAATTTGTCAATGAAGTCTTTCCACAAACCCCACATGCAGAAGTAGTTACGGTTTGCCGACGATGAGATTCTAAGTCAATTACAACATCCTCGCTTATGCGTATAGAGACGGTGTTATCTAATTCCATAATATCTTCAATTGATTCATATTCTTCGATTATGCCCTCTGAATAGAGAAAACCTACAACCAAATCTAGATCTTCACCGGGAGTTCTCATGGTAATACCCATCGGATATGTTTGACCTTTCTGGAGAATTTCAATGTAAA
>DAOJ01000086.1:0-2533 GCA_002502365.1 Euryarchaeota archaeon UBA106 | reverse complement strand
CCTATAGCTACGGTAAGTGAACGGGTAGACGTCAAAATTGAAGTTACAGATGCAGCAAGAACTGCGGTTAAATCATCAATTGGTCCGCAAGTAGACAGTCACGTGCTAATCATTAGTGCGAAGGCTGGAGGATGTTCGGGGTATCTCTATGATATGGTAATTGTAGAGCGTCCTAATGAAGAAGGATTTCAAGAGATAGATGTTGATGGAGTAACGATTCTCATACACGATAACGATAGTTCGTTACTTAACGGCCTAAAACTCGACTTCAAGGACTCCTTAATGGGAGGGGGATTCCACATGGATAATCCCAACGCGGATAGAGCATGTGGCTGTGGACAATCATTCGGCTGAATTTATTCATTGGTGGCTGAAAGATGATTCCACCATTAGCACAAATAGTAGAGATTCCTACTTCCGTAACTTTAGTTTCAGGTAAAGATGCTAGAACCCATCTAAATCGAATGTTAACATTGGACATTTCCAAAGATTCTTTTTTGACTAGAAAAGAATCCCTGATTTGCGATTTGAATGGTCGCATAACAAGCCATCAATTACATGCAGATTTAGGTGAACAAATATTATTGTTGCATCATGAATCTATATCCGAAAATCTACGAACAAACCTTACAAGTGGCATTCCGTGGAATGAGGAGGTACAAATTTCAAGTGGGGATGGAGCAATCCGTCGTATGCTTATTTTCGGTAAAAATCCTGAAAATCTGCTAGAAGAGTTTGGACTAAGTTGTACCGAATTGACTTCTGAACTTTGGACAGAATTTGACGACTCAATGGTTTCAATAATCCATAATGGGGCTGATTTTAGAATCTATGAATTGCTAATCCCATCCAAAAATTATGGTGAAATCAACCAAGCACTCGAAACATTTGGAGCGAAAAGCGGAGAAGTCGATTCTGCTATAGCAATTACATCAATGGCAGGTATTGTCGATTTAGCGGTAAAAATAGTTGGGAAGATACCATTTGATTTAGGTCTAGAATGTCGTATTGATCTAAAAAAGGGATGTTACCCAGGCCAAGAGATTCATGCTAGAATGGAGAGCAGGGGTGCTATCAACAAGACCGCTTCCAGTTTTTCATCCAATGTTCAACTGCCGTTAGGTAAAGTAAATACAACAGAAAATCACCAAATGGAAGTCATTAGTTCCAATCCATTAGGAGACAAATGGATTAGCATATTGATTCATCGCAAAGAAATAGATATTCATGCTGATATTATGTTAAAATCTACAGAAGATGAGATTTTGATCAAGAGCGTTTGAGTTTATCTAAGTCATTAAGGTTGATTTTTTCACCTTGTTCGACCCATTGCCTCAGGGTCATCAATCGAGAAATTTTGAGCATGCCAAGATTTCTGGTGAATAAGTATAATTGTGGTTCAAATTCATCAATCATTTGATTTTGAAACTTTACCCGAACAGACTCAGCCCTAGATCTGAAAAATGATATTTCCACTGCAACGCCAATCATTGTTGCAGTGTAAAGGACCAACAATATTGCTAATGAGAAAATTACAGGATCGCCAAACATTTCACCGGATCTTAATTCTGTACCGTAAAAAATTTGGCGGGAAATTAGGAATAAAAGCCCAACACCGACCCAAGGACCAAGCATATCTTCCACGAAAGTACCCATAGGTAGAAGTCTCCTATTTCCAGTGTCAGCGAATACCATTGTACTCAAAGTTCCGGCCCTAATTACGGAAATGAATGCGACTAAGATAATGTAAACCGCACCTGAAACAATCATCACCGATTGTGTATCTAAAGGAAGATAGGTAACAATTAGAAATGCAAATAAACCCAAAAATACGGTTATTGGCATACGGTTAATTGAGGATAATACTGGGTCTGGATTCTTGAGGCCATCTTCAACTCTAGGGATACCAATAATTTCCCATCTGGTAATTTTTTGGACGGTTATTCCAATCCATAGCAATACCCTTTTTTCGATTAATAGCCATTGGAAGAACCATAAAATTGGCATTAATGGAATTGCTAACAGGGCTGCAAATAATCCAAGAAAGGGCCACACTACAAGTCCTGGCATCAATAGGAAGTGCTTGACCTTCATCGGAAATAGTAAATCCGATTCAATACGTGATTGTCTTTCTGGATCAATATTGACTATCCTAGCCTCAGCGTCTAATTCCTTCCTAAATCTACTAAGCGGTAGACCTGCATCCAGTACTAAACGGACTTTTTCTCTGTAATGCACATGTTCGGGTTCAGTCCCAACCCACCATTTCCAGCCTAATGACAGTGGAATCGCAAGGAATACGGGAGTTAGTAGAATTAGAATGGCGGTGACTAGCGATTCCAAAGAAGCCGCCATGGACTAAACGGCTAGACCGACCGTCAAGAAATAAACGGTCTATTTGCGGTATATTGTTGGAAATCCAAACTAAGTCAATCAAACCAGCTAAATTCCAAATAAACATGGACAAATGTTCATCTCTTTGTTAGAACCCCATACGGCTGTGGGTAGGATAGCAGTTACCGATGGCATGGAT
>DAOJ01000076.1:530-4118 GCA_002502365.1 Euryarchaeota archaeon UBA106 | reverse complement strand
TTTCGCGGAGCATTAGCCAATTACACTGCAGTTGATTTGGGAACTTTGGCTGTAAAGGGAGTATTGCAAAGGGCCGGAATAGATCCTGGCAGCGGTATCATCGACCAGGTCTACATGGGTCAAGTGCTTCAAGCAGGTGCGGGACAAGCACCTGCTCGCCAAGTCGCAATGGGTGCTGGGCTACCATACTCAACCCCATGCACCACCGTCAACAAAGTCTGCGGCTCAAGTCTCAAAGCGGTCATGATTGCAGCAACAGAAATTATGGCTGGAAGATCAAATGTCGCAATCGCTGGTGGAATGGAATCCATGAGTCAAGCACCCCACTTCATCCATGGAGCAAGGCGTGGTGATGAAATCTCATTTGCAGAATTGACTGGGATTTTGAGTCATGATGGGCTGAAGGACGCTTATGATGGAACGATGATGGGAATTACTGGTGAGACTATCGCTGAAGAAGCAAATATCTCACGTTCCGAATCTGATCAATATGCACTCCGCTCTCACAACCTTTCACACTCAGCATGGGAGAAAGGTTGGCTTGCAGAAGAGTGTGTTTCTATGGATCAACTCGACCAAGATGAAGGAATTCGCATGGATACATCAATGGAAGGTCTCGCTGGACTTAGAACCGTTTTCAAGGAAGATGGACAAGTCACCGCTGGTAATGCTAGTCAGGTGTCAGATGGAGGTTCAGCCGTTCTAATTGCCTCTGAGGAAACCGCCAATGAAAATGGCTGGCCTATCCTGGCTAGAATAATTGATTTTGTCACATCTGGAGTAGAACCTAGCAGAGTTATGTCTGCACCTATACCAGCCATTCAAATGCTCTTAGATAGAAACCGATTAGAAATTTCTGATATTGATATTTTAGAGCACAACGAAGCATTTGCAGTAGCCTCATGCGCAATTCGGGCCGCATTTGATTTCCCCGATGAGAGATTCAATCCCCATGGTGGAGCAGTATCGATTGGACACCCACTAGGAGCGACCGGGGCACGTTGCCTAATGACTCTCACAAACGCACTTATTCGCACAAATAGCAATCGTGGAATTGTAACAATTTGTCTGGGCGGTGGTAACGCCGTTGGAATGCTAATTCAGGCATAAAATCTCTAGAAAATACGCCCCCATAGGGGGCGAAGGCTGGCCGGTGGGCTAATAGGGGGCTCTTGGGTCGCCCGCCTCGATGGTTACTCCAGTACGGCAACACACCCGCTTCGAGAAGGCTCGAATCATAGGTGCACGAGCATTGCAAATTAGCATGGGTGCACCGCTATATGTATCTGAAGAAGAACTCCGTGAAAATTTCATGGAAGAACTAGTTCAGCTATATGGAACAGAGGATGCTCAGGCTAGGTTCGTTCTGGACCCACTAAAGATTGCAATGCTGGAGTATGAATCCCACCGCATTCCAATCGACGTCGACCCTCACATCGAGGAAGAATGAGGACTTAACCGCTTATCGGCCATTCAGAGGTGGTGAGCAATGCTTGAGAAAGTCGATACTAAGAGATTGACTGCTGGCCTTATCGTACTTACCTTTCTGGTAATTGCTGTTGGCGGTTTGATCAGAGTCTCAGATGCTGGAGAATCCTGCCCTGACTGGCCCACTTGCTTCGGAACATGGGGGTTCGACGTTAGCCCAGAGGAACAAGAAGCATGGTGGAATGAAAACCCCGATGAAACGGATTCTCGAGGTGAACACCATAGATATACCACTTTTGAGATATTTACAGAGTGGTTTCACAGACTATTAGCAGGAGCAATTCTAGGGCCGCTAGTTATTCTAAACTGGCTTACCATTCGTCGAAATGAAGATGTTTCAACAAAAACGACTTTTGCATCTAACTTGGCTTTAGGACTGATTTTATGGCAAGGAGCTCTTGGTTGGCTAACGGTCAAAATTGACAATGTTCATTGGAGTGTTGCATTGCACCTTTCAACCGCTCTTGCATTCATATTAACTCTAATTTGGTTATGGATTTGCATTAATCGAGATGAAGCAAATAAACCATCGTGGTTGGAATTTGACCCAATTCTCGCTTCGAAGTGGAAGAGCAGAATTGCTTGGTTAGGGCTCAGTACTTTCACAACAGTTTTTGCCGGAGTTTTTGTTGCTACAACACCTGGTGCAGACCAGATATGTGGAGTGTCTGGTGATGTGGACTCATGGCCTCTTTGTAATGGCGAACTATTGCCTGAAATAGTAGACCTAGAGAACCAGTCTCAAATTATCCATCGCTGGCTGGTTGCAATTGTAGCAGGCATTCTCCTAATCGCTTCTTGGTTCATTAGAAGCGAACAAATTCAGCATCAGCATGGAATGAATCTAAGAAATTGGATTTGGGCAGCAACTGGGCTGTATTGTTTGAATATTGCATTAGGTGCTCTTTACATCATTTCTTGGGCACCTGAAAATGAGACATTTCGTGAAATGCTTTCTCTAATCCATCTGTTAGTGGGCAGTACATCATTCCTTACGCTAGCTACCTGTTGGTTGGCTATCTCTGCCTTCGCTTTACATGAGCCTGCACCCGAGACCTTGTGATGAGTCGAATTGAAGGGTACACGCCCGAAGGGCGTGCTATGGGTGAGAGTGGGGGTGGAGCCAGGGCTTGGTTCACTCTGACCAAACCGGGAGTTGTGGTTCTTCTGCAAATCACTGCACTCTGTGCGGTATTATCTCATGATTTGCTTGAAGCATCGGGATTCTCTGAGATGGAATGGAAAGAATCCATTAGTACCATGGCAATTGTTTTCGTTGGAGGATATCTTACAGCAGGAGGTGCTAATGCAATCAATATGTGGTACGATAGAGATATTGATCCAATCATGCAACGAACCTCAAAACGGCCGATACCAACAGGTACTGTGAGTGCAAATGGAGCACTTTATTTTGGAATCATTATCTCCGTAGCAGGAGTTGTTTGGTTCCTTGAATTTGCTAATCAGGTAGCTGCTTTTTGGGCAGCATTTAGTATCCTATTCTATGTCTTTATTTACACTATATGGCTAAAGCGAACCTCGGTTCAAAACATAGTCATCGGAGGTTTAGCAGGGGCAACCCCTCCAGTAATCGGTTGGGCTACTGCAGTAGGGGATTTGAGAATCAATCTCGATTCGGGAAGAGAGTTTTTGATTTCAATTTTTGATTTGGGCAGCTTGATGCCTTGGTATCTTCTACTGCTGATTTTCCTTTGGACTCCACCTCATTTCTGGGCATTAGCGTTATATCGCTCAGAAGAATATGACTCCGTTGGAATTCCTATGATGCCTGGAGTTAAGGGTGCAAAAAGAACCCTCATTGAAATGAAGATTTATTCTATTTTATTGCTAATTTTAGCAGTATTTGCACCGATAGCTTTGAGCGGGATGGATAGAAATGATACAATCTACCATGTGTTTGGTTGGACTGCAATTGTAGTCACTCTATGGTATGCTAGGACAGTGTTCATAATCGATCCAAATGAGCCTAGAACCGAGTCTGGACGGATTCCTACTGCGGCTCGTTCCTTCTTTGTTTCAATGGTATATCTAGCTCTGATGTTTGCGATTGTTGTGGCTGCTAGCGCTGGTTTACAAGGT
>DAOJ01000076.1:0-217 GCA_002502365.1 Euryarchaeota archaeon UBA106 | reverse complement strand
AGCGCTGGTTTACAAGGTTCTATTCTAGGAGCGGTATTGGCGGCTACTATGATTGTTCGAGATGAATGGAACTCAAGAGCGCCTTCATCGAAGATTTCAGCCTGAATTCAGGAAATCCTCAAACGCCTGCCCGCCTGTTCGACGGACGTGGTACGCGTCGAGCGGCTGGAGGGTCAAGAATGAATGAGCGAGAACTCATCTATGATTGGAACATCAT
>DAOJ01000058.1:4576-5246 GCA_002502365.1 Euryarchaeota archaeon UBA106 | reverse complement strand
TGCTCGCAAAATCGCCAAGGTCGCTGAGTTCGCAGAAAAGTCGCAATTACCCTTGGTCGGAATCTGGGATGGTGACGGCCAGCGAGTACAAGATGGAGTTCCGGCGTTGGGAGCAACTGGAGAATTGCTGGATATTCTCGTCGCCTGCTCTGGACGTATCCCTACTTTCTCGATAATTCTTGGAACGGTCGCAGGCGTAAGCGCCCTCGCCGCTGGCCTTTCCGATTTCGTAATCCTCTCCGATGACCATGGCCAGATGTTTATGCGTTCTCCTTACTTCATCCCAGAAATCGCCAGCGGAGAATTAGACCAGAATAGCCTAGGGGGCGCTGAAGCTCACGCCTCACGCTCAGGTGTGGCTTGCATGGTTGCAGAAGATGAGGAAGACGCTATTCTAACCGCGATTGAAATTCTCTCCTTCCTACCTGACCATACTCTTGCCGAGGCTGTTACTCTGAACAGCGGTGATCCTGCTGACAGAGATTGCAAGAATCTGACAGAGATTGTCCCCGCTGATTCGAATATACCCTATGATATTCGCAAAGTTGTAACTGAAGTAGTCGATGAAGGACGCTTCCTAGAATTATTCTCAACTTATGCTGAAAACATTGTAATCGGCTTTGCTAGATTAGACGGCCAGTCGGTAGGAATTGTTGCCAATCAGCCGAAA
>DAOJ01000058.1:0-4242 GCA_002502365.1 Euryarchaeota archaeon UBA106 | reverse complement strand
GGCGGGCTGCTTAGATATCGATGCCTCAGTGAAGGCAGCCCGATTCATTCGTACCTGTGACATTTTCAACATCCCCGTTGTGACATTTGTCGACGTCCCAGGTTTCCTTCCGGGAACCGTTCAGGAGTGGGGTGGAATCATTCGACACGGGGCCAAGTTACTCTATGCCTACGCTGAGGCAACCGTCCCCAAACTAACCGTTGTAACCCGCAAGGCCTACGGTGGCGCTTACCTCGCTATGTCTTGCAAACATCTCCGCTCAGACTACAATATTGCATGGCCAATAGGTGAACTCGCTGTAATGGGTGCAGAGGGTGCAGTGAACATAATTCACAGAGCCGAATTAGCCGAAGCAGAAGATCGAGATTCGACACATTTCGAACTTGTTGAAGAGTATCGCAGAAAGTTCGGTGACCCCTATGTTGCTGCTCGTAACGGCTGGCTCGATGATGTAGTAGAGCCCGAGCAAACGCGTCTCAAGTTGATACAGGCACTGAGGCCATTGAGAAGTAAGCGCGAGTGGGTTCCGCCTAAAAAGCACGGAAATATCCCGCTTTGATGCGCCGGAGAATTGCTTAAGTGTACAACTCTCTAATCAACCTCCATGCGAGAGCGATTGTTGACCACCTTGATTTGCTTATTTTTCCTTTCTTCTACAGTACCCGCGGCTACTGCTACTGGACCCTCAGATTCGATAATTTGGGGAGTTTCCTATGATTGGGGGGACTTCGAAGGTGATGTCCTTGAAATGACTGGTGTGGACACAAATGCTGCAAATGAGGATCTTGAGGCGGCAGCTGAATATGCAGGGTTTGACCTCGCTTCAGATCAAGTTCTGAGTGGTTCTAGTCACTTCTTTATTGAGTCATGGGATGGTGATGAAACCGTCGAAATTCAAGATATCCATGGCAATACACATCAAGTCAGCCAGAGAATAACCGAGCTAACTGTCCGTCACGGATTACTAGCTGATGCCGGATTTACAGCATCATGGATAGATAATGATGAGGCAATTGACATTTGGTACAGTGCTTCTCAAGAGATGGTTTTGGTGATTGATGCTACATATGTCGAGTACGTGGATTCTGACTTACTGGTTTATGGAGCTGATTTGGAAATGAGTGGAGTGGTCAGTAACACCGCAGACCTTTCAATGAATCTTCAGGTAATTGCTGCAGGAGAGGTAGAGGCCCCTGAGGTTGATTTGGGATATTCAATTTCCATGGAGGTGCCTTCACTTTCATCCGAATGGAGAGTCGACCAACCGCTAGACTATTTGCAACAACTCAACCAAGAGCCCTCCGATGGTGGCAATGATATCTTTGTATGTGATAATGGTGAAGAAATTCCAGCAGACTGGGAGAATGATGGCGAGGAAGACTGTTCTGATGGATCTGATGAGAATGATGGCTCCGATGAGTACGCGATATGGGATTGCAGAGTCGATGTCAGGGCAACTTCTCTCTCCAGTCTGGATGAGTGGTCCTACAATGAAGCAATTGAGGGAATATCACTGCCAAGCTGGTGCAATACCATAGTTCCACGAAATCTATCATTGGACGGCAGTCAGCCGGACTTGCCCCCGGACGAAGACCACTACGTTTGGTTTGACGAACAAGAAGATCAGATATTAGCTAGAACCGCTGACCATATTTGGTTTTCCAAGGCATACCATAGTGGGGAACACTACCAATCCGAATCAGACTGCATGGATGAAGGGGGAGAAGAGTGGGACTCCTCCTTGGAACTATGCGGATTCCCACTAGCAGGGGAAGACCAGATAGACTCCAGTCTGATCTACTGGGAAACCCCATGGGGGGAATCTGGATGGAATCGATACCAATGGAGTGGAGATTACCTGTTCATTGGGATCCCAGAAAATGCAACAAACACCGGCGAGTACGAGGGCGGGATTATTGAGGGCACTTTTACCACATTGACTGGTTACTCATTATCAGCAGAGATTAGTGGAATCCCAACTGAGGAGATTGGAGTAAATCTCGATACCTTCAATGTTGAATTATCTGATAACGTGCCAGGACAAGGTTCCTTTTCTGAAAATTTTCTAAATATAGATGGGCAGATGGCGGAATGGAATTGGGAATGCCCTCCTGTTGGTGGAACTGAAGACTTGACGATTGATGACACAACTGTGGAAGTCCAGTGTGGTATAGCCGCTCCAGTGTCACCAGGTATGGCTGTGATGATGGTTCAATCACTTGCTCCTGCTTTCGATAATGGAGTACAGGAATTATCCTCAGTACTTCAAGAGCAGATTGAATCATGGATTGAGGAGATTTCTGGCGGAGATGGCGGAGATGATGTCTTCGTATGCGACAACGGTGAAGAAATTCCAGCATACTGGGAGAATGACGGTTACGAGGACTGCTCCGATGGCTCTGATGAAAATGACGAAGGGAGCACATTCACTTGTGATAACGGTGAAGAAATTCCAGCATACTGGGAGAATGACGGCGAGGAGGATTGTTCTGATGGATCCGATGAGAATGATGGCTCAATGGAAGGCTCAGAACAATCTGAAAGATTAGAAAGTATGTTCGAGGCATTGATGGAATCCAATCTGAACAAGACCATGGAAGCCTTCTCTGAAAAGTTAGACGTGTTGGTGGAGGATAATGTCCCTAGTGAACCCATTATTGACTTAGAAGACTCCTGTGCACTCTTATTTTGGACCACAGATGATTCAAGAGTTGTTGGTTTTGCGATTTTGAATTCTGAAGAACTTCTACTCGGTTCATCAGTTTTTGGAGTTAAAACACATGATGTCGAACTCAATGTTCTATACCATGATGGTGACAATGCGAGAACCGCGAAGACGGATATACTAGGGATTACAGAACTCAGAGATATTGCACCAGAATCAAAACATAACAATTCACAATTATACGAAATATTGGGTCCTGATTATCTTCCAGATCTAAATATGCAAGATACCGATGGTGATGGCATAATTGACTACTTTGACCAAGATGATGATAATGATGGTATTTCTGACTGGGACGACTCTGAATTGAACATTCAGGACGACTCTTTACCAGCTCCTAGTGTGCTTGCCGTAATCTCAATGCTGGGTGCGGCTGCAATACTCATGCCTAGAAGGGATGACTGATTCGGCTTGAATGTATGAACTCCCGTAAGTTAGTTGTAATTGCCCTTTCAGGGCTCTTCCTTCTTACCGCTTGGTCTAGTACTTGGTTTGAGATATCGGCAGTCGGTGTTTACTCAGAGGGACTAGAGAGAGAGCCTACTATCACTACGGAATACATTATCGATAGTAATCAAGAATCATTTGAGCTTTCGATAGAAAATTCAACTCCTCTGTTACTGTACTGGGTTAATCGAGAGAATGTATCACCTGAACAAACAGACTCTGAAAATAATTCTAGTGGTTCGACAGGCGATGACTCAGAGGAATCAACAACAGACAATCAAGCCTGCTCAGGGTCTTGTCTTGAAATGACTAGGGGTTTTCTAAAATTGACTATGTTTGTAATGTTCGCAGTTTTTTGTCTGTCACTTATACGTCCAATTCCCTCAGTTAAAATCGCTACTGTTGCTACTTGGTTAATTGGAATCTCGGTCATTCTAATTGCAATTCCTTTAGCAATAGCCACTGATTTTGGAATTTCAGGTGGAAATGAGAGTGGCGGTGAATCCTCAACCGGAGGATTCGACACCAATACTCAAGAAACTGTTGAAGTCAATCAATTTGCTCATTTCCAACAAGATAGTGGGTTTGGAATCTCTTTGAATGGGATAAAATTCACTTACGAGTCTAGGGGTTTCGATCTTGGCCTGCTAGATGAGGAGGATAGAGAAAATATCATTGAAAACGCTCCATTAGAAGGTGAGCCAGGATATGAATCATTGATTGGATTCGATGGAGAATTAACTATCGGACCAGGTTCATTGATTACTTGGTGGCTGCTTATTTTACCATTACTAATTCTAATTTTAATTGAACCTAGAGAGTCTATCGAGGAGGAGTGATAATGAGGGTAAATCCGCTGCTCTTTCAGGTGCATAGAGATGCTTCCAAGCCTCAAGATGCTGGGCTGTGACCATAATTACTGCGAAGTCATCTGCGGTTGCGCCATCGCCGTAAGAAATCGAGACTTGCTGCTTGGCAGATAATTCGGCAGATTCACCACCTCCAGCCGCCGCATCTAGGTCAATCCCTAGGTCAGCGTCCCCCTCTGAAATGATTGCAGAATCCCAAGG
>DAOJ01000033.1 GCA_002502365.1 Euryarchaeota archaeon UBA106 | reverse complement strand
AGATTCAGGCTAGTGCTTTCCTTGGAACTAGTCCCATTAGACAATTTGCCGAAGGTTGGACTATGGAGCGAATTCTGAGTACGGCCGAGAAAGCGGTTACATTTGCCGTTGATAATGACATCCCCGTGATGTTTGTCACGGAGGACACCACCCGTTCAAAGCCAGAAGAAATTAAGGCGGTTTACACCAGAGCAATCGAATTAGGTGCAGACAGAATTTGTGTTTGTGACACCTGTGGCCATGTGACTCCTAACGGAGTTCGAAAATTGCTTACTTTCATTCAAGACGAAGTTATTCCTGACGCAGGAGTGAAGCGTAGAGATATCGAGGTAAATTGGCATGGCCACCAAGATAGAGGCTTGGGTGTTGCAAACAACCTCGCTGCTGTAGAGGTTGGAGCGGATGTTATTCACGGAACTGCATTAGGTGTAGGAGAAAGAGCTGGAAATGCTCCACTAGACCAAACCCTAGTCAATCTCTCACTAATGGGAGTTATCGAAAACGACCTAACCGCTCTAAACGAATACATGAGAAAGGCACATGAATATGTCGAAGTTGCTCTGCCTAGGAATTATCCTGTCTTTGGAGAAGATGCTTTCGAAACAGGGACTGGAGTGCATGCCAGCGCAGTAATCAAGGCGATGAAAAAGGGCGATCATTGGCTTGCAGACAGGGTATATTCAGGCGTGCCTGCGCAGGATTACGGTCTGCAGCAGGTTATTCGAATTGGACATATGAGCGGCCGCTCTAACATAATTTGGTGGTTGCAAAAGAATGGTTACGAAGCTGATGATAATCTAGTAGCTCATATGTTCGAAGTGGCGAAAAATCAACGCCGATTGATGGATGATGATGAAGTCCATCAGGCCATATCGGATTACATGCAAAACAACTGATTAGATACTAAATCGAGTAGAAGCAAAAGTCAATCATGCATCGGCAACGGCTAAAACCCCCCCGAACTCGAATTTCTAGTGTGCGAGTCACAGCGATGCTCCTAGTTTTGATGTTGGTGAGTCCTGTTGTTGCAACCGCAGGGCAAGAACAAACTATTGATATCGATTTTGAAATTGATGGTGAGCCAATCCTACCAACATACTCTCGAGCCATACAGTTGGCTTTCGATAGAGTGGGAGAATTAGATAGATACACAGAAACAGAACTGTCACAGACTAATGAATGGCTGGTGATTACACAAATTCCCATAGAAAAACAGTTCTTTACTTCCGCTAAACCGACAACAATAGAATTCTCATCTTTGCTTAGGGGTGCTTACATATGGTACCTTGATAATCCATTAGAACAGATTGAAAAATTAGAAGAATCTAAAGAAATTGGCCATATTGAGGCGTTTTACCCTCTCGTTGAGCGACAACAAATTCCTAGAAGCACCCCTAATGACCCCGAATTTTCCTCCCAATGGCATCTTGAAAATACAGGTCAAACCAATGGCCTTGTGGGTGAGGATATCAATGCAACAGATGTCTGGAATAACTATCGAGGCGATGGAGTAGTGATTAGTATCGTAGATGATGGTTTGGAGCATTCACACCCAGATATAATTGACAATTACAATTCAACCTATTCCTACGATTGGTGCAATGGTGACAGTGACCCAACGCCCAACTCGTGGAATGGGCATGGTACTGCAGCCGCGGGAGTTGCAGCAGCGGTAGGAAATAACTCGTTGAATGTAGCTGGAGCAGCATGGGAGGCAACATTAGCAGGTTCTACTCTGATTGCATGTGGTTCTCCTGATAGTATGGAGGCGGATGCTCTTTCATTCAGAAATGATAAAATTGACATCTACTCAAATTCTTGGGGACCATCGGATGATGGGTCAACTTTGTCAGGACCTGGTCCTCTGACTTTAGCGGCTTTTGAAGAGGATGCCTATCAAGGAAGAAAAGGTTTGGGAAATACAATTACTTGGGCCGCCGGTAATGGCCTAGGTAGTGATGATGATGCCAACAAAGACGGCTATGCCAACAGCCGATTTACCATAGCAGTGACTTCAATTACACACCAAGGTGAGCAATCGTATTATGCAGAGCCCGGAGCAAATATTCTCGTTGCAGCACACTCCAATGGTGATGGCGAAGGGATAACCACAACTGACATAGTTGGTAGTGGAGGATACACCACTGGAAACGTTACCAATAACTTCGGTGGAACTTCAAGCGCAACACCGTTAGCATCTGGAGTTATCGCATTAATGTATGATGCTAATCAATTTTTGACATGGAGAGATGTACAAGAAATTCTAGTTCATACCTCACGAATGAATGATCCTAATGATCCGTCCTGGAATACAAATGGAGCAGGGCATAATGTTTCTCACAAATACGGATTTGGTGCTATAGACGCAGGGGCTGCAGTCTCTCTGGCGGCAAATTGGACAACACTTGACCAAGAACTAAACAATACCTACGGCCCATTCATCGAAAATTTCAGTATCCCTGATGGGAACTCTTCTTGGAGCACCTTTCCATTAACAGTTAGTTCCCAGTTATCGATAGAAAGTATCGATGTCATTGTTGACATCGATCACACATATCGTGGCGATTTAGACATAATCTTGGAATCTCCATACGGTACTGAATCTTGGCTTGCAGTTAGTAACGGAGATTCAAATAATGATTATTCCGATTGGCAATTCAATACAGTTCATCACTGGGGAGAATCGAGTATGGGAATATGGAATCTAAAGGTCAGAGATGCCAATTCGGGAGAAACAGGTATCTTGAATTCATGGGAATTGATTTTCCATGGAGTGGATAACGACCCAGACCATGATGATGATGGTTTAACTGATGAAAATGAAACTCTAATTTGGGGAACAGATCCTTTTGATTCTGACTCCGACGATGATGGTTTGTCCGACTATGATGAAGTAATAATTTACGGAACAAATCCTCTTGCTATTGATTCGGATACGGACGGGTTAACCGATTCGCAGGAAGTCAATACACATGGAACAAATCCACTGAATTCGGATAGTGATAATGATGGTCTTTCAGATGGCCAAGAGTTAAATTTCTGGGGCACCAATCCTTTGTTATACGATCCGGATTCAGACAACGATTTGTTTTACCATTTCCAAGACTGTAATGACAACAATCCCGATGTTAATCCTGGAACTTACGAGCGATTAAATGGGATTGATGATAACTGTGATGATTTCACAGATGAGGGATTCAATTTTACCGACAGAGACTCAGATGGCCTTCTAGATTGGCCAGAATATCACGTACACGGAACTGATTTCGAAGACGCTGATACCGACAATGATGGTTTGAGTGACGGAGTCGAGATAGAGACTCACGGGTCAGATCCTTTGACTTTTGACCCAGATCAGGATGAAGATGGATTCCATTGGTTCCTCGATTGTGATGATGGAGACGAATACCGTAATCCTGCCTTACCCGAATTACTTGACAATATAGACAATGATTGTGACCTTGTAATCGATAATGGATTTTGGGATTTAGACTCTGATTTAGATGGTTTGGATGACTATAATGAATATCATAACATTACAACCAATCCATATGATGGAGATACTGACGATGATGGTCTACCTGATGGGCTAGAGGTTAACGGCTATGGGTCAAATCCACTCTGGGCAGACCCAGATGAGGACGGAGATGGATGGTACTGGTTCCAGGATTGCCAAGATGATGACTCGGAAAGGGCTCCATTGCTTGCAGAATCCTTGGATAACAAAGACAATGACTGCGATGACAAAGTAGACGAAGACTTCTATGATTTGGATTCTGATTTAGATGGATTGGGAGATTACGATGAGTACCATAACCTCTCCACAAATCCGAATAATCCAGATTCAGATGAGGACGGAATGAGTGATGGGAAAGAGGTAATTGAAACAGGCACCAACCCACTAGTTTTCGATCATGACAGAGACAATGATGGCTTCTATGCCTTCGAGGATTGCGAGGATTTGGTTGAAACCATTAACCCAGACGCAATTGAGACTTGGAATGGATGGGATGATGATTGTAATGAGATAGTCGATGATGAATTAATCAGAGAAGACCTGATTTTATCCACTCCTAGTCAAACTAGCGCTCTTACTTGGGATTCTGTTAACAATTCAATAAGAATTGAAATTCAAGGAATACCCCAAACAGTGGACAAGGAAATAATTTGGGAGATTGAGGGAGTCACACTAAGTAACAACATAAGCGAAAATAGTCAGATATTGGTTCTAAACCAAATTGATTGTGAATCACAGGATTGGGAATTGGCTGAGATCCTATGCAAAGAGAGAAGTGGATTAAGAGAACTGAACGTTACAATTACAGATTCCGGATTTGAAACAACACTTCAATGGACAATTCAGGTAGATGTCTATATTCCTCCTAAAACATTGGTTGAATCCTTGTTTTCCTTCTTAGGAAGCACACTTGGTATTGTGGTAATTTTTGTTATTTTATTATCAACAATTGGTGGAGTTGCATTAGTTGGCATGAAGATTCGTGAAAATAGGTTGATTGCAGAAGCATATGCAGAATTCAAGGTAGAATTAAACCCACAGGGAGGTAATTCAGTAATAGGAGGTACCGAGTTACCGGCGGCTCCCGACCTATCCTCTCTACTCGAGATGCAAAGCTCCAATTCAACGACAGCAACCGAATCAATTCCTATGCTTGAATCAACCAAAATATCCCAACCCATACAGGCTGAAGAAATACACATGATTGAGGCTTCGCCAGTTTTAGTTCCAGCAAATCCTGTGAATAACGAGTTTTCTTTAGAAGAAGAATGAGCATCAGGCTTCATCGGCTTCTTCTTCAGTTGCCGATGGAATGTTTTCCCCCCATTCTGCGTCCGGAGAACCACCCTCCCATTCTCCTTCTACAGATATGTCTTCGATTTCGTCATCTTCACGCCAAGGCGGCTCTCCATCAGCACCACTCAAAACCAATACACCTTCGTCATCTAAACGACGTTTTACTGACTTTATTCCCTTTGAAATAGGCAAAAGATGGCCAATAGGAGTACCTGTTGTAACAAATGGATGTGTGGCAGTACAAATTAGCAGACCATCCGTTGGAGAACGAATTTCCATCGAAACTCCAGGATGTTCCGGATCTGAAACTGTAGCAACTAATTCGTTCTCTTCAACCCAAGAACCCGCCGGAGTTAGAACATCGAGTAAACCGCCATAATCTGAACGAATCCAAACTGAGCCTGACGCCAATAGTCTAAATCTTGGTCTACTTGGATAGCCTGGAATAACCTTTAGACTTCTCAAAACGTTGAGAATACCGTACATCGCAATCTGGATTGATTCAGGATCAGCTTCATCCGCACCACCTCCTTCATAGGTAATACAACTAATATCAGCATCGTCCGCAGTTCTTCTTAACGACCCCTTAGGTCCTTCACTGTCAAGTATAACTTCGATTCCAAATGAACGAGCTGCTCTGTTACTTGATGGGTTTGCTAGGTTAGCTCTTATCTGAGGCATATTAGTACGACCTAAAGCCGCGGTGTGCAAATCAACAATGTGGTCTGAATTTGAAAAAATATCATTCCATAATCGATTTGCGACTCTGGATGTTGTATTGGAATCTTCTTTTCCTGGGAAGAATCGATTGAGATCTCGGCCGTCTGTCATGTATCTAATTCGACGGCGGTATCCTGGCATATTCACTATTGGAATAATTCTAATCGTTCCAGCAACAGTTGCTGGATCTATCGCTTTATCAGGACCCAAAACCGCATGTGATTGCAGGTAAGTCAGTGCAAGAGGACCCACCAATTCATTTCCATGGATTGCACCTATCAATGTGACAACAGGACCCGGCCTGGAACCATGAACTACGGTAATCGGGATAGGCCAAGACTCTCCAATCTCTACATCCATCAAATCGTATTCGATTTGTCTAATGGTCCCAGGTTTCACTAGTTTACGACCAATTCTATGAGATTTCCATCCGTTGGAACGAGCCCACGTTTTCGGAGTGCTGCTAGGCTCTTCCAATGCTTTCTCAATTTCCTTTCTTCGACTATTTGGAATTTGATTCGAGACTTTAATTGGCTGATGGCGGCGCCTCTTTGCCCTTGGAACCCTAACGTTCACATCCTCATTTTTCGAGGACTTACGTGTCTCTTCGGTATCTACCAATAACATCCTGTAGGGTCCTCTAAATAAGAGGATTAGCATTCAGAGATTGAGTGATTTGAAGGAGTCAAATGAGAAATTTATGTAGTCTTTCGCCAACTTGGGATGAGCAATGAGTGACCAACCTGAGACCTCGGTACAGGAATTACATGCTCCAAATAGCATCTGTTTTGGTTGCGGACCATCGAACCCAGAAGGGCTTCAAATTCGTTCATTCAGGAGTAATAATGGCCTGACAATGAAATTTAATCCATCATCCGAACATCAAGCATTTCCTGGAATGATAAATGGAGGCATCATTGGAACCTTGATGGATTGTCATGGAAATTGGACTGCTGCAATCGCATTAATGGATCAATCCGGAGATTCGGAACCTCCTTGTACAGTTACCGCGAATTACAGTATCAAACTTCGCAGACCAACTCCTTTTGGACATGAAATACAGGTAACCGGTGAGGTAATCGAATTAGATAATGATAGAGCCAAAGTAAAGATGGAATTGATTTCTAATGGGAATATTTGTGCTACCGGAGAAGGCCTATTCGTTGCTGTGAAAGAAGGACATCCAGCATACCATCGATGGAATTAGCCAACAATGCTCTCTGAACAAGAGTATATACATCAGGTGATTAATCCAAACTTATGATTGACGAACTTGTGACCGTTCTCCAAATCACCATTGCAGTCGTGATAATTGCAGTTTGGATTTTCAGACCTAGATTAGAAACCAGCTTCCGAGCAGGAAATGCAAAGAATATAGTTGAAGAATTTGCAGTATATGGATTACCAAAGTGGTCGGTATACGTTATTGGAGTCTCTAAGCTGACTCTTGCGGGTCTACTGATTGTGGGTATTTGGTATTCTTCTTTAGTACAATTTGCGGCATTAGGAATGGGTTTGTTAATGGCGGGAGCCGTGACTTGTCACTTGAAGACAAGAGGCGACCCCCTAAGCCGTGCAACCCCTGCATCTCTAATGTTAGTCATGTGTGTTGTTGTATTTTATCTAGGTTAAGTAATTAGATTCGGTATCCTTTAGAACGGTGGATTCTAAGTGAAACCATGGCCGTGAGCGAAGACCTCCCAGAGGCGAGACTCACAAACTTGGCTGTGGATGGTAGAATCATCAAACATTTAACATCCGAATGGGGTGTAAAGGAACTTTTCCCACCTCAACAACAGGCACTACCTTACGCTCTTACTGGACAAAATTTGATGCTTACAATACCCACTGCAAGTGGTAAGTCATTAGTTGCTCACTTAACTTTGATTCAACGTTTGATTAGTGATCTCAAAGGAGCTAGAGGGCTGTATATCGTTCCGTTGAAAGCTCTGGCCTCGGAAAAAGTTGAGGAGTTGAGGGAATTAGCAAGTTTAGTAGGGCTAAGAGTGGGTATTGCTATTGGTGATAGAAGTGGAGAAACCAGCGGAATAGATGATTCTGATATTCTTGTTTGCACTAGTGAAAAACTCGATTCTATATTGCGTACTCGTGATGGAATAATGGAAAAGATTGGAGTCGTTGTCGTAGATGAATTTCATTTATTACACGATATTTCCCGAGGTCCTACTTTGGAAGTTCTGCTTTCTCGAATTAGGCACTCACAACCTGATGCCCAATTTATTGCCTTATCCGCTACAGTAGGGAATTCTGAAGAGATGGCAAATTGGTTAGATGCAAAATTGGTCAAATCAGATTGGAGACCAATACAACTTCATTCCGGTACAATGACTGGAATGAATGTCAAAATCCATCGGATTGATGGACCTGAAAATATTCAATGGCCAGAACCTAGAACTATTGAAGGTAGGGTAACAAGAAGGTTGCAATCAGTATTGGACGATTCGGTTTCTGAAAATGGACAAATGCTGGTCTTTGTCAACTCCAGGGCTTCGGCACAAAAGGAGGCTAGGGAGTTGTCGAAACATGTCCGCAAAATTATTGCAAACAATAACTCAGTTTATGATTCCGAACTAATTGAACAATGGGAATCTATTGCAGAAAAAATGACTCAGCGAGAGGATACATCTGTGATGGGAAGATCGTTGGCAGCCTCAATTAAAGGAGGAATAGCATTCCATCATGCTGGATTGACACACAGCCAAAGAAAGACTGTCGAAGAGGCGTTTCGTCAGGGAATTTTGCTAGCTATTGTCGCCACTCCCACACTAGCACAGGGAGTAAATTTACCCGCAAGGAGAGTGATCATCAGAGACCATCGGAGATGGAGTTCAGTGGGAGGAGGATCGATGCCCCTGCCGGTAATGGAAATTAGGCAAATGCTAGGACGAGCAGGCAGGCCAAAATTTGATGATTCCGGAGATGCATGGATTTTGGCTAAAGATGAAGATGATGAATTAAATATTGTTGAATTATACATGCTTAGTGAACCCGAAGAAGTCACCTCGAAATTAGCTAATCCTTCAGCAATAAGAGCGGAAGAGGACCCCGCACTACTAACTCATCTTCTATCGATAATGGCAACAGGGGGAATTCGAGATAGGGATTCAATATCTCAATTTTTCAATCAAACTTTCTTGGCTACTCACTTGCAAAAGGACAGTTTGGAAGCAAGGCTTGACGATGTTATAGGGTGGCTAACAGAGAATGGAATGATAATCAGAGCAGGTGAATCTGACGGAGTTCTCTCAAGAATTAAAGAAAGAGAAAAATTTGAATCTGATAATGAAGATTGGCAAGATGAGATGCCTGAATGGGCCAAAACTGGACAAAATGTACCAGGATTAGAGATTTCTAAGTCACAGAAAACTTCTGCAACTTCTCTTTCACCTAGGAAAGGCCCGGCTATTTTCGGATTTTCAAAAGCTAGCCAGAGAATCACCAGTCAACCAAGACTGCCTGATCCTGCCTCAATGACTTACAACCCAACTCCTCTTGGAAATAGAGTTGCAAAATTGTATCTCAATCCAATCTCTGGAAAAATGATTCACGATGGCATGCAAAAAGCGATGAGAATTATGACTGGAGCAGATGATGTAATGCAACTTTCTCCCATGAGTTTGCTCCACCTATTATCCTGTACTCCTGATTTCTTAGCTCTATGGCCAAGAAAAGATGAAACGGAAAGAATTCACGCTGCAATACATTCCCATCAAAGAGAATTCCTTACTGAAGCCGCAGATTCAGACATTGAAAGAAGAATGAAAGGAGTATTGGTACTTGAAGATTGGATCAACGAAGCAAAAATGGAAGATCTTGAAAAAAATTGGAATGTTCAACCCGGAGATGTTAGAAGTCGTGTTGACTTAGCTGAATGGTTACTTTTCTCAATGAAAGAAATTCTTAACGATGATGAAGAATTGAAAAGGTTAGACCCTTCACAACACAAACTATTGGTTGAATTTGTAGGAGAGTTACATCGCAGAGTTAGACATGGGTGTAAAGCTGATCTGATTGGTTTGGTTACGATAAGAGGAATCGGGCGAACCCGTGCTAGGGAAATGACAGATTTACTTGGAGTAGAGAATGCCAAAGATGTTGCATCGTTAACGGAAAATGACAGGGTAAAACTTGCTAATCTGAGAGGATGGAGTATGCGCTTGGTGGATAATTTAGTTGAGGCTGCCGCAAGTGTAAGAAGAAGACAACGTTGAACTGCACATTTCATCTATCAGACCTTATCGCAAAGCATGGCTGAGAACCATAGAGTGCCTTGGTTCCCTGCATGGGGGGTACGTTTCCCTCAGCCACTTGATAATCCACAAGATGTAGTCTCAATTTTCAATGAGTGGAGACCAGACAACAGATGGGTTCTAGTTTCTTTTTCAGCAGCAGCAAGTGAGATTCACCTATGGACTGTTTGGCACGCTCTCAGAAGACGTGAATTACAAAATTTGATGGTTGGAAATTCAGTAGACACAGAATTCCTAAGATTAATTTCAGGGACTCATCAAATCAGAACCGCATTTGAACGTGCTGGCTTACAGCAAAATGATGAAGCCGCATGGATAGTATATCTTCCCGAATTCGGTTCAGATGACCCTTTTGGAAGTGAAGAACAAACTGGAATTAAAATTCCTAGAGACACATACAATAGTGCCTCAAACGAAGCAAATCGATTGAAATTACACCTGAATGCTGAACTTATCACACAAAGACCAATCCCAACTATGGAGGGACTTGAGAGATTGGGGTTCGAATCAGAAATAGCAAATTCCACACCTAAAGATCTTGAATCTGCATTTCTCCTTCATGCTGCTATGTCTGATTTGAATACTTGACCCCTTTGGGGTCAAACTGATAGACGGATGCCTCTAGGGTTTAACCGAGATTATGTCGAGATTCCATGGATTCCGAACCTGCAATATCTGCGATGAAGGCTGCACGCCTGGAAATTTTGTAGATCATCAAGGAAAGAGATTTTGCACCGCTTGTTGGATTGAAAGAGAAAACCCCAAGCATGAAGCTGTTGAAGAAATTAGAGCCGCAAACCGTGAGGCTGCGGCAAAGTGGAAGCGACAAAAATACAGTCGAACAGAAGGTCCATTACCGACTGGTCCAATGTCATCGAGGAAAGATTGAGGGATTGAAATGGGCTTTGTTCCAGACGACCTCGATGGTTCATCTTGGCAATCCATAGAACCATACATGAACGACCTAAGAGACCGAAAAATAAGTTGCTCAGGTTGTTTAGAAACCTTCATCGCAGATAGATCTAGCCTATCTGAAATTATTTCCGAAGCTAGAGCGAGACTATACATCGATATGACATGCCATACAGATGATGAAGAAATTCAGAAGGCATGGATGGCATTTGTGGAAAATGTTCAACCAAAATTATCCGAGTATAGTGATATTCTTAATCGACGGCTAGTGGAACATAAAGCAGTTGGTGATTTACCTGAAAGATTCAATTTATTTGTCAAGGGGCTGAAGACCGATATCGAAATTTTCCGAGAGGAGAATATACCATTAAGCACCCAGGTAACAAAACTCGTTACAGAATATAACGAAATTTGTGGTGCACAAATGGTAGAGTTTGATGGAGAACAGAAAACCTTCGCTCAGATGGCGATTTACTTTGAGAATACTGATAGATCAATTCGGCAGGCTGCTTGGAAAGCAGTCTCTGAGAGACGATTTGAGGATAATGAAAGGGTATCAGAAATTTACGACGAACTAATTCAATTACGTCATAAAATAGCTACAAATGCTGGTTTTGAGGGTTATCAACAGTATATGTTCGCCTCAATGCATAGGTTTGATTACAGTATCGCAGATTGTTTGGAATTTCATGATTCAATAGAAACTGTATGCCAACCACTGAGACACCGAACTGACTTGGAAAGGATGGAAGAATTAGGGCTAGACTCGTTAAGACCATGGGATATGGGAGTTGATGTCAAAGGTCGCGCTCCACTTCAACCATTCAATGATGTACAAGAAATGGTAGATGGTTGCTCTCGTATCTTCCACAAGATGTCTGATGAATTAGGCAATTACTTCGATTTACTTGATGCTAATGATTGCCTGGATTTAGATAGTCGAAAGGGAAAAGCTCCTGGTGGATATCAGTATTATCTGCAAAAGAGTAGGTTGCCATTCATTTTCATGAATGCTGCTGGGACACAAAGGAATATCGAGACTATGATTCACGAAGCTGGACATGCCTTCCATTCATTCTATTCGGGCCACCTAGATCTGATTCATGAGAGGGATTCTCCGATTGAATTTGCCGAGGTGGCTAGTATGTCTATGGAACTTCTAACCCACCCTCATTGGGAAGAATTCTATGATAGCAAAGATGCAGATAGAGCAAGGCGAAAACACCTTGAAGATATCATTTCATTTATGCCATGGATGGCTACAATAGACGCGTTCCAACATTGGGTTTATGCTAATCCAAATCATTCACGGGAAGAGCGTGCTGAGAAGTGGCTAGAACTAGGAGAGCGTTTTGGACCTAAGGTAGACATGAATGGATTTGAGGAGATTCAAAAAGTGTCTTGGCAACGCCAAGGGCATTTATTTGGCGTACCATTCTACTATGTTGAATACGGGATTGCTCAACTTGGCGCCCTACAGTTGTGGAAGTATCATCGAGAAGATACTCAAGACGCTCTTGCAAGATACAAAGCCGGCCTTTCTTTAGGTTACACACGAGGCCTAACAGAATTGTTTGAAGCGAGTGGATTAGAACTATCTTTCTCCCAATCATATGTTAGAGGACTCATTGGAGAAATCGATGAAGCATTGGCAGAATTACCTGCATGATTTCACACTCGGACCCCGAGGGCCTCTCAAGAATCAATCCCTGAGACCCTCGGCAGTCACGGTGAACACAGCCTCTCCCTCAGGTAGGTTGGGGCTGTCGACTAGACGGGCGATTCTACGGCCGCCCTTCGACTTCCTGAGGTAGAGCCGGAATGTACTGGCGTGTCCAACAATGTGACCTCCAATGGCCTTTGTTGGATCGCCCCACATTGCGTCTGGTTTGGACATAACCTGGTTAGTTACCAAAACCAGAGCATTGTGAACATCTGATAACTGCTTGAGTTCTTTCAGATGTCTGTTGAGTTTTTGCTGTCTTGTAGCTAGCATTCCACGGCCAACATATTCTGCGCGGAAGTGACTGGTTAGTGAGTCAACAATGATTAATTTTACATCAATATTTTTGGATAGCTTTTTGATCTCATCTACTAACAACATCTGATGTGCTGAATTGTAGGCACGAGCGACGTGTATTCTATCTAGAACCACGCTAGGATCTAAACCTACAGCTTCTGCCATTTGTGCTATTCTTTCGGGCCTGAATGTATCTTCTGTATCTATGTAGAAAATCTCCCCATCAAACCCTCCTTGTTCGCTAGGCAGTATTGTGTTAACGGCTAATTGATGACCTATCTGTGTCTTTCCACTTCCGAATTCACCATATACCTCAACTATTGCTTGGGTTTCAAATCCTCCTCCTAGCAATTCGTCAAGAGCTGCTGAACCCGACGTTAATTTCTGAACTTCTTTACGGCGTTCTAGTAATTTATTACCTGATACGAATCCTCCAATGTTTGCCATTTTCTTGGCACCTTGAATAATCTTGGAAGATACCGCTTCACCCAATTCGGCTTGCTCGGCTAATTCATTCGGACTCATTACTGCGATAGCCAGCAATTCTTCAAAACCTGCCTCGCGTAATTTTTCCGCGGTAGCTGGTCCTACACCAGGCAAATCATCTATAGTTGCCTGCTCTTCATCTGCGTCTATCACTATTGAGCCATCTTCTTCGTCTAACTTTTCACTTGCGATCTTCTTAGCCATCTCTCTCACCTTTCGTTCAATATCCCTCAATGCTATACGGTATATGAACAACAGAAGGACCCCTTTTGCATAATTGAAAGTGTAATACAAACAGAATGAGTCCGCAGTGTCCTTATTTTTCACTTTCAGTTTTCATTTAGTTACGCGAATAGTACGCTTTATTCTTCAATAATATTTGGTAGCGAGTGGTGGATTTGAACCACCGGTCTCCGGGTTATGAGCCCGACGAGATAACCTGGCTACTCCAACTCGCTACCCCATCGCTGATGCCTTAGTTATTTGAAGCGAGCGGGAGGGCAGAATTCCAATTGCACAATGGTAAGAGTATTGAGATGCCAGCATTCCGG
>DAOJ01000089.1:9816-14528 GCA_002502365.1 Euryarchaeota archaeon UBA106 | reverse complement strand
GGAACCCATGTAATCATGAGCAAGGAAATCAACAAGACTAGCGGCTTCGGGGTATCTGGCATATTGTCCGGAGTGAGCCTTCGATTGAAATAACTGACGTCGTGAAATTGTTAGAATATAGAGCGATTAGCACCGTCATCCTCTTTGACCTAGTGCAGAGGCATGGTGTATGAATCCCAGCCAGCAAGTAGATGCAGTCATGAAGGCAAGTACTGCCTCAGGTCGCCATTATCGAGATTCTATACCAATGATCGCTAGTGAAAATATCCTGTCACCTTTGGTCGCAAAAGCCATTCAAGGTGACCTTCATGGCCGCTATGCGGAGGGTTTACCTGGCAAGCGATACTATCAGGGGTGTGACGATTTTGACACTATCGAAAATATCGGAATAGAATCTGCAAAAAGGGTATTCAACTGTCAATTTGCAAACATACAATCGACTTCAGGTACTGTATCAAATATGGGTGCTTTGAAGGCACTAACAAAACCCAGTGATACGATCACAGCAGTTTCGACTGCTGATGGTGGTCACATATCACACCACCCTATGGGTGCTGTTGGTATGCGTGGTCTGAACCTTGTCACCTATCCATGGGACGAGGAAAGGATGGAGCCGGATGTTGATGCGGCTTCGAAGTTGATTCGTACCGAGCAACCCGAACTATGCTTATTCGGCCAATCGGTTATTCTATTTCCAATTCCCCTGCAAGAATTAGCCGATGTTGCTCACGAGGTTGGCGCCCGTGTGATGTATGACGGCGCTCATGTTTTGGGTCTAATCGCAGGAGGCGAATTTCAAGATCCACTTCGAGAAGGCGCCGATGTAATGACTGGTTCTAGCCACAAGACCTTCCCTGGTCCACAGGGCGGCTTTGTCCTAAGTGATTCAGATGATGAATCACTACAAAAGAAACTCAATAATGCCATATTCCCCGGAGTATGTTCGTCATATCATCTTCATCATGTAGCAGGAAAGGTTGTGGCAATGGCTGAGTTTGAAGCGTACGGCAAACAGTATGCTAAGGACATCGTTTCGAATGCTAGAGCGTTAGGTTCCGCCCTATCCTCAGAGGGTTTTGATGTGATTGCAGAGGAGCGGAATTTCACCGCAAGTCACCAAATCTTGACTAGACACGGCGGTCCTGATTCTGGTGAGGGGAAGAAGGCTGCACAAAGATTGGAAGACTGTGGAATAATCACCAACATGAACATGCTTCCTGGCGACACTAAGGCTATGTCAGGCCCTAGCGGTTTGAGGCTTGGGACTCCAGAATTGACTCGAATTGGAATGGGTGTCGATGAGATGCAAGACGTTGCCAAATTCTTTGCCAGATCTTTGTTGTCAGAGGAAAATCCAGAAACTGTGAAATCCGATATTGCTGAATTTAAATCAGATTTTCAAACTGTAAAATATGCAATTCAGGAAGGCCCTGCATATCCAGATTTGTAACTGTGCCTAGCCAGTATTTATCGTCTTCACTATGTGTGTATTGGCAAATGGTAGGTAAACCTCAGGCCGCGGTTATTCTAACGGCATTGATGCTCTCATCGGGTTGTTTGGGTTTTTTTGATAGCTCGACTGATGAGTCCAAGCCTGTTGATTGTCAAATCGAGCCAAGAAACCCTGATTGTTTGGGTGAGGAAATATCTGAAGAGGACTGCTTACAAAATCAGGTTTTCACAGGAACTGAATGCCGTCAGATGGAAAAACCAGATGGCCTGAATTATGGGGAAGACAAAATCTCCCTCTTCTTGGGTGAAGAAATGCAGGCCTTAACACCATCATTTACAGGAGACGGCCCAGATTACTGGTTAGTAAATCCAAACCTTCCCTCTGGTATTTCAATCGATAGAGAAACAGGAGTTATTTCTGGCACACCCGATGAGATTAGTGGTTTATCCAATTACATTGTTGTCGGAACGAATAATGTTGGTTCTTCTAGCATCTCACTTGAAATTGAGGTTCTTGTGAACCCACCCTCCAAAATAACCTACTCAGATTCATATTATTCTTGCGAATTGACAAATCCATGTGGGATAATGGCTCCTGAGATTGAGGGAGGGGCCCCTGAAGAATGGAACATTGAACCGGAATTACCTCGCGGCTTATCCTTTTTTTCTGATGGGTCAATTTCTGGCACAGCTAAAGATTTAGGAGACTCAAATCACACCATTATTGCCTCGAATGGAGGTGGCTCGAGTTCTGCCACGATAAGGATAATCGTCCTGCATGAAGCACCCATGGGTTTGGGCTATGGGGGAAATAATTTGCAATTTTCAATTGGCGATGAGGTCCAAGTAATCCCGTCAACTTCTGGCGGTGAAATTATTTCTTGGTCTATCGAACCCCCCTTGCCTACTGGGCTAGAGTTGTTCCAAACCGATGGTTCTATTCGAGGTATACCAACAATTGTTCATTCCCCCACGGTTCACAGAATTACTGCGAGTAATTCTGGGGGGTCAATTATTGTGGAAGTTTTAATCCGAGTCGTAGATTTACCAATTACGAATTTGCAATATTCCCCTTGGCGCTACAATCTAGAAGTCGGGGACGAAGTAACCACAACTCCTACTTTTTCCGGTGGCTCACCAGAAAATTGGCAAATCGATATGGATTTACCAATTGGCTTTTCATTTGATAGTACAAACGGCACAATATCAGGAATCGCTACAGAAGTTTCCTCGAACTGGCAAACATGGACAATCTGGGCAAATAATTCAGCTGGTTCATCCTCAACGATTTTTGAATTAAAAATAACTAGTTCGCCACCTGATCTGATTTCTTGGGATGAAAATGAATACATATTATCCTCAAATGAAAGTACCTTCATTCAGGTAACGAACCTGGGTCCCGAAATAGAATCTTGGGAGATTGAACCCAATTTGCCCAATGGTTTGGATATTCTTTCAAATGGTAGTATTTCAGGCACACCAACTCATAATACAGATTGGACAGAATATACAATTTGGGCAAATAATACCGGAGGTTCAGTAGGTCTTATTCTATGGATAGTGGTTCACGATATTCAAGCGGATCAAGGTTTTTTACTGAATGGTTTTGAGGAAACAAATTGGTCAGGTTGGTCTTCCCCCATTCTTCCTATCGGAGAATTGTCATTTCCAGTAGGCTTTACTGAAAGTGGATATGGAAAGAAGATTCCAGTAATTTCGGCTAGTCACATAGGCAAGGGGAAAATGCTAGGATATGGGCATGAAGGTTGGGTCGATGGAGGTGGAGATGAAGAGACTAGGTTCTCACTCCGAGCTGTAGAATGGGTCTGTGGAAAAAACGCTGATGTGGGATTAGCTTACGGCGCAGGATTCGATACTTTTGAACAAGAACTACTTGCTGATGGTCATACAGTTCATTTGTCAGTTACACCGGCAGACCTCAATGGTATAGATTGTCTATTGGACGAATTTTGGAATGGCCATGATGATCTAGATAATCAGAATATTCTAGATTTTGTATCGCGAGGTGGAGGATTAATAATGGGCGGTCATGCATGGTACTGGTCATATTCCAATACAGATTTGAGCCAATATCCAGGAAATAAAATTGCCAAGACAACTGGGCTTTTCGTTTCCAGTGCTTGGGGAAATAATAATGTCAATTTATCTGAAATACCTAATCCATTAAGTATTCCAAAAATAGCGGTTAAAGCGATTTATGATGACCGTATAGAAAATCAGTCCCTTTCCTTTGCAGATGCATCTATCGTTGATTCAACTCTATCGGTATGTACGGGTGTTGTTCCTTTGGATTTCCATGATTTTTGGTCTGCACTTCGTGAAACTGTTAACGCTACAGGTTGGACTGTAATTGATTATGGAACACTTTGGCAAGATGTTGGCCACAATATCGGAGTGGATCCTGTCGCTGATACACTTCTTCGTGTTGAAGCCGCTTTAACTCAGGGATTACCTGCTGATGAGTTACCCAATCATCCCAGTCATGTTGAGTTTCCAGGTGAAGTTCCCGCCAATGCTTCCCGGATTTCGAGTACAGTAATAATCGATGGAAATCAGAGTGGCCTTCCAAGTAACTTTGGTTATGCTGGAGCAAGGGCTCATGTTCGAATGAGTACCGGTCTTTATGCCGCCCCTGGGGAGGTAGTTTCAGTAACATTACCAGCTGAATTAGTTAATTCCGGAACTTCTGTTTTAGTGGGTGCGCACAGTGATAATTTATGGTCAAAAAGTCAGTTACATCGTCATCCCCAAATAGTCAGATGGTGGGATGTTGATGATACCCAAATTAACGTTGGAAATGCATTCGGAG
The DNA here is from genome assembly GCA_002502365.1 of Euryarchaeota archaeon UBA106. Lineage (GTDB taxonomy): Archaea > Thermoplasmatota > Poseidoniia > Poseidoniales > Thalassarchaeaceae > MGIIb-O1. The sequence goes on along the minus strand of DAOJ01000089.1, from coordinate 10,246 downwards.
GCCCAATATATATTGCAATTGAACCAGGTTCAACATTGGGTAATTTCTCAGTAACTATTTCCAATGCAGTAGAGGCTCCAATGTTTGTGCTTGGAGAGACTTATGATTTTGAATGGATTTACAGTGAAAGTCAGAAACCCGCACCTTGGACGGAATTAGTTTCTGATAATTTCATTATGACTGTACCAAGTCATGAGGTGAGGGATTTAACAAATCCGACCAGTTTGATGGAATGGTGGGACATTGCTCTAGACATGGAGCATGAGTTGTATGGTTTTCTTCCTTGGCCTAGAGTAGAAAGAGCAGTTTTTGATGTACAAATTTCCGCTGGATGGATGCACTCTGGTTATCCTTTCATGGCTCATGATCTGAGTGTTGAAGAGGTTGTGAACCTGACTCATATGTCTGAAAATGGAGATTGGGGAATGTT
>DAOJ01000089.1:0-9426 GCA_002502365.1 Euryarchaeota archaeon UBA106 | reverse complement strand
AATTTCGCCAGCGTTTATTTGATGGAAGAATTAGTTGGAATAGAGGGTCATGGTGCATTAGATTTAGCCCAACGCGAAAATAGAATGAGAAATTATTTCGAAGATGGCTCAAACATAGATAATTGGACAGTTTGGACCGCACTAGATACATACTTGATAATCAAAGAAGAATGGGGCTGGACCCCTATTACTGAGGCACTAAGTGTATACTATACCTTACCTGAAGATGAAGTCCCAAGTACAGGAGATGAAGAATTCAATGCTTGGGTTTTGCACCTATCAAATGCGACAGGATACAATCTTGCACCCTATCATTCAGCTTGGGGCTTCCCGCTTACTCCGCAAACCTATTCTTCGCTGTTCCATCTGCCGGTTTGGGTAGATGACCCCTTACGAGGAGAATTTTTCACCTATGAAGCAATGATTCGTAATTTGGGTGCAAATAATTCGACCTCAAATAGTGTAAATTTCAATTGGGAAACTTATGATAATGGAACAAATACCTCTTTGACATTATATTATGGGCAAGTCGATATGGGAAATCAATCTTGGATTTGGGGGAATAATGTAAATCTAGGGGATACAGAAATTGGATGGTCTAGCACAGAAATTTCTGGACTGTCTAGTAATACAACGTATTATGCTCGAATCAAGGCCTCGAATGAGATTGGAGACAAATGGTTTGGACCCATAACTTGGACAACCGATAATGATTAGAATTATTCACTAATCCGTCGCAATAACTCTTCTAGGCTAAATTTTGGACAATAACGTTGGTGTAAATTAGCCAACGGAATCCAAACAAGTGTATGAACGAATGTCACAAAAAAAGCCTGGAGAATTCCTAGGCGTGGTTGATTGATCATGTATTCTGCAGCAATTCCAAGTATAGCAAAATGAAAGACATAGATTGTCAAAGTCAAACGGCCTGATGCTTCAAGTATACTCAAATCAATATATTGGGTCTTAGCATTCCAAAAAAGTAATTCGTGGGCAATTAATACGAACATCGCGGTAATAATAATGAAAAATGTTGTAGCAGGAAAGAATGTCAATATTGCCTCGCCTTCTGTAAGTGCCCATGCCTTTCCTGAAGAATACGACAATACAATACTTATCAAAAAGATAAATCCACCAATTCCAATTATTTTTTTTCGAGTTTCGAAAACTTCACCTGTTTCTGCAATTATTGCTCCTAGTGTTGATAGTGCCAACCATGGCAAAATAGGATAAGTTCCATTTAGCAATAGTCTGTTTAACCATTCTTCTAATCCATCTGAATCAACCCTCGATGCCCAAGATAGTTCTGATCCATTATAATCTCCAATGATTAGTGGACTTAGTGACAGAATGGCAAAAATAGAAACTAATTGGTTTTTTGTCAACCGACAAATTAGTGGTGCCAGAACGGCCGCGATTGCGATTAGGGTGAGTACTCCTGGTGTGTGCCATTCAAACCTCCCTCCTCGGTCGATTGAGAGTAGAAAGTTGACAAGAAATTGACAAGCGGTTAGAATCACTAATCTTGGGAGAACCCAATTAATCCAGGCGGAAGACCTCAGGCCTTCAGCAAATCTTTTTTTCGCACCACGATGCATTCCCCAACCAGATACAGTAACAAAAAGTGGAGCCGCCATGCCTCCGAATGCAGCAGCAATGAATGCGGCTGGATGCCCTACCGAAATTCCTTCGGGCGGTAAGATAGCTGCCGTGTGAACTTCGACCATGAAGAGAATTGCAATCGCTTTCATTTGGTCAATATATCCTAATCTCATACACTCACCGAATAATTTGAGTAATTCTAGATTCTAGATTAACAGGTTCAGGTGAAATAGAAAAAGCGGAGCATACAGATTCCGACAATCCTTTGGGCAATTCATTTCGGTGATAAATTACAATTAACGTATCTCCAATATCTACTTCATCACCAAGTTGTGCTTCAATAATAGCCCCTACTGAGTGATCCACTGTATCTGTCAGAACCTTTCTTCCCGAGCCCAACTCCATACAGGCTAGTGCGATAGACATCGCATCAATGTCATCAATCCAACCATTCTTATCGGCATAGATCTCGGTTGAGAGTAAATTATCGTCGAGTAGGCCTAGCGAGCTAAGCATAGAAAAATCACTCACAAAGTTATCACGATTTCCTCCTTGGGCATCTACCATTTCTAGGAATTTGGTAAATGCACTACCATCATTCAAAGAATTGTGTATCATCAAGGCGCCTTCATTCATGTCATCAACAATACCAGATGCTTCTAACAAAATTCCTCCCTGAACACAAACTAATTCTTCTAGATCATGTGGCCCGCGGCCACAGAGAGTTTCTACAGATTCAACTATTTCTAGAGCATTTCCAATCGCGCAACCCAATGGTTGGTCCATTGCTGAAAGTACCACAGAAGTGGATATTCCCATGCCATTTGCAACATCAGCCATGGATTGACCTAGTGCTTCGGCTTGTTCCCTCTCTTGCATGAAAGCCGCTCTTCCATGCTTTACATCGAGTATCAGCGAAGATAATCCCTCTGCTGCTTTTTTCGATACAATCGATGAAGTGATTAATGGAATAGAAGCGATTGTATTTGTTACATCGCGCAGAGCATACATCCTCCTATCTGCAGGGACAAGCGCATCTGTTTGTCCAACCATTGCTAATCCGATTTGCTCAACTTGCTCCAGCATTTCATCTATGGAAAGGTCTACTCGAAATCCTGCAATGCTTTCCAGTTTATCCAAAGTCCCTCCAGTGTGGCCCAAACCTCGTCCTGAAATCATCGGCACCTTTAGTCCAGAAGCGGCCAAAGCCGGAGCCAAAACAATAGATACCTTATCGCCAACTCCTCCCGTTGAGTGTTTGTCAACAACTAGGTGAGACCATTCTTTTGGCCATGAGAGAACCCGTCCTGAATCTCTCATAGATTCAGTGAGCTTGATTGTTGAATCTTCATCTAACCCCTCATCGAATATTTTCTGTAAAAAATCGATGACTTGCTCATCATTCAAGGACCCATCAACAACTCCATTCACCATATCAGCGATAGAATCGCTCATACCTCATCCTCGCCATGTTCATCTCGTAACTCTTCGATACTCATTCCTTTATCTAACAAGAATTGGACTTGGTCTCGGTCTAAGGTTTCGAACCCAAATCCATCTAATACAATTTTTCCATGTACGCCGTCGTCTCTTCCTTCTGTCCATTCCCTGGTGTCTTCAGACTCAGAGTCGAATCGGGTTCCCTTGAGTATAGCTTGTTCTGCATCAGCGTCATCGAACCTATACCCAGAATCATCAATCAATATCGACTCTGTTCGAGTCCTTGGTTTTCTAATCATGGATAATCCAGCGCCGATTAGCGACACACCTGCAATTACAGTCAAACCAAGGAGAAACTTTGCTCCAGGAGTGGAAAGAGGGTCGTCTCTAACATTGATTATTCCTCCCCCGTTATCTTCGTCTGGATCTTTATTGCCATCGTCAATGGTGGAATTCCCTTGTCCATTGTTGTCATCATCGATTTCTTCTTCGTCACATCCGAATTGAATCCCATCAGGTATCCCGTTATCGTCCACGTCACTAGAATTCATGGCTGCCGATGCCGCTCTCATTACAGACTGAGCAAATGCTGGCTCATCCCCGTCCAGAATGCAATCATCATCTGTATCATTATCGCTAGGATCGCCGCCTAGTAGGTATTCGTTCAGATTGTTTAATCCGTCTTCATCAGAGTCGAGAGATTGCTCACTTAGAGCGGTTCCCAGAACTGCTGCTGAATGTCGATTTAATCCGTGCTCAATTTCCCATTTGTCGGGCAAAAGGTCACCGTCTGAATCAGTAGTTGAATCAAGGCGATTCCAGTCTTCATTGAAAGACTGTAAATATTCCAAGGTCAGCTCAGGGTTATGAATTAAGACACCCATTTCGCGGTTTCGTAATGCTGCGTTTGAACCCCAATTCATACTTCCCACAAGAACGCTTTCTCCATCAATGATCGCTCCCTTGTTGTGAAGTTTTGTTATCGTATCTGAATAGGCCATAATCCTAGCAGTGACATCAAGTCCTTCCGTAGCGTTCCAATTCGTATTGAATAGATTTACAGCATCACGGATTTCATCATCACTATCAGCATAAAATCCATTCAGTAGTAGCCGTATTTGCACCCCTCTTTGCCCTGCTTGATAAAGCGCTTCAATGATCGGATTGTCTCCAAAACCCCAGTACCAATCTAGATCTAGATATTGCAGTGAAAGTTCAATTGATGTATCTGCGGAATCAATCATTGAAATTATCCCATTTACACAATCATCAGGGCAAGTCATCAGTTTCATTTCTTGTGAACCTGAATATGTTGTCACAGGGGTTGTTTGACCATCATGAATAGGAGTTTCCATTTCCCAATCAAATGTAGGAGCATGCCTAGATGAGTGTGGTGAAATATGGAGATGATTGGTATTTTCATCCCAAGACATCCGTGACAGAACTAGATTTGCAAAAGAGGCTGAATTAATGAAAACTGACCATTCTCTATTTCCAATGCCATCAGGAGGGATGCTAGTGTCCTTCCAGTTACCAGAAGATATCCAAACACTTTCGGAATCTCTCACAGCAACCTTACTGTGTATGTAGGTGTAAGGTGAGCTAATCACACTCGGGTCTTCCATCCAAAGAACAGTTGCTCCAGCATCGTGCAGAATTTGCGCGTGTCCTTTTTGATTATTTTTCGTGCTGCTTCCGTCCAGAATCCCATCTTCCAGTAGAATAGTTACGCTTACTCCTCGGCTTATTGCATTCAGTAATGCGGTTGTAAGGTCTGGACTCATGAATTGATAGACATGTAAATGAATTGAAGTCTCTGCTTCATTAATCCAGCCAAGTAGATCATTAAATCCAGAATCTGGCCCTATAGATGCAGTCACACTAGACGATGATTCCGTAGTAATTGTACCACCATCGCAAAATGTGGAAGCCCCAATTCTAATCCATCGGTATTCCCAATCGGCACCTGTGTCTGTATCTGGATTATCTCCACAGCCAGTTCCGCGCATCAAAATAAGTCCGGGAGTCCCGTCTCCAGGTACCGATATTGCAGCACCATTCCAGCCCTCAACATCGGCATCACCTCCACCATAAACAACTGTGTCAATAACCGTTCCATCTGGGGATTTTAGTTGAAGAGAACTTCCAGAGTCCACTAACCATGGCATATTATTCATCAAGACGTTACCATCTAGAGCGCTGATTCCTCCATCAGACAATAGATTACTCGGGTTTTCTGAAAATACAACGGAACCTCCTGCAGGAATTTCTAATTCATTAAATGTTGAAATCCAAGGAGTTGTAGATCTAATTCTTTCGATAGTCCAACCTCTTAGACTTACCTTTTCATCACCTGTATTTGTCAATTCAAACCAATCATTATCCCGATTGGGTACCTCACCAGGCATGATTCTGGTAAATTTCACGTCATATTGATTATTCCAATCTGAAGCGGGAGCAGGTGGTTTCCAATGCCACAACATGTTATTTTGATGCTTCCCAGTGTCTTCCGCAATCAACAGGCTACCATCATTCAGTACTGCAAGATTGTCTGGGCCGGCTATTCTGTTTACTTCACATTGACCTGATGAATAACTTCCGCCGGCTTCTACCGGTTCTATTCTAGTGACATCCCATTGCTCGTTTACTTCTAAACTGTAAATTATTCCACAACGATTTTCCGATAGTCGTATGTCTCCAGAAGAGTCAGTCATTTCATTTCTGATATCTGACATGGCCATATACAAGTATTCAGGAGAGTTCTCGTTAAAGACAACTCCTTCCATTTTATTCCATTCAGCTGTTGCCCCTAATGCAGCCGCTGCCTTTCTTGATTCTAGGAAAGCAACTCTGTTATCAGAGGCAAAGCCAACATTACCATCTCCATCAAGGTCGTCGTTAAGTCTATGCTCTGCCCAATCATTGATTTCTTGATCAGTGATATACGAATTCTGACCATTGACAAAGTCCGTAGTATCTATTCCATCAAATTGGTTAATCCAACTTGTGATTTGGGCAGAATTTGAATGCCCTAATTCAATCCAAGTTACATCAAATCCAGTGGTAGCGGCATTAGTTCCTGAGTCTTGGTTTACCTTTGCTGCGTATAGTGTTCCTGAATGCAAATCTCCTACTGAATCAGCAATAAATTTGAACAATACAGTTGCTTGTTCATCATCAGACAAGTATACGGTTTTCCTATCGGGCATTACCTGTGCATTTTCATGGGAAAATCTGCCAAGAGGATATATTCTTTCCAACAGAGGATTTGCAGAATCTGCATTCTCGATCTCGATGATCCAGCCGTAATCATACGGATTAGGATAATATCCAAGATAGTCTTCTAGCTCAAGTTGGTCTTGGTGATAATTGTAGTTTGGATTATTCCAATCTACTGTGTTGGCAAAATATAATTCTTCAGACAGAAGTGGTGTTCCCCATGGGCTTAATGAACCAAAGCATAAGACCCAGCCCCCATTAATCCCGCTTAGGTCTAGCATTTTACCGCCGATAGTATTCCATTCACTAGACATTTCGTTCCATTCTAGATGCAATTGGCTAACTCCAGCTGGGCGACTTTCCCAAGTTGAGTAGAGGTAGCCCTCCGTTCCTTCTGAATTCGTAGGTACAAAGACGTTGAAATCAGGCTTCTCACTTGTGAATAACAAAGCCCCATCATCAGCGGCATAAATCCCACCAGCTAGTTCACCACTGCTAAGCGAATCTCCAGATTGTAACAATACCTGGTAGGTGCCTACGGAAGTTCTGATCCCATGCCAAATGTCCGTTTGGCTACTTGTTGAAGGGAGTTCTGAAAAAGTATCAGGGAGATTATTCCAATCAAATTCATTTACAACTCCTATTGTTGCTTTGTATGGGTCGTTAGGGTGCATAGCACTGACGAATAAGTTACCAATTGAATTAACATGTAGTCCCGTGACTTCTGCACCGTTAGGGACCATCATTATTCGAGTCAAGTCATTTGGTGTTGGCGGGTCAGGTTCGTCCACGGGTTCTCCTGCTGAATTCTCTGCTCCGGGTGTAGGTTGTTCAGAGTCTACCCATTCTCCATTGCTTCCAGATGATATCTTTGAAACTCCATTTCCTGCTTGACCTGTTGTAATTTCATGAACAACTGAATTTTGTGAATCTTTCAGATAAACAGTCTCTCCACCATTGTTTAGTCTTAAGGTACCGATTTCGTTTTCTGCAATTACAACGTATGCACCTGGCTCTATGAGGTAAGGCGTGGGTAAATCAGAGAAACCAACCCAAGTATTTTCATTGATTGGATGAGTCCAACCTCCGATATCTACAATCGTCCATCCTTCAAGACTTACAGAGCTAGAGCCGGTATTGAATAACTCAACCCATTCGCCCTGAGGGAAAATTCCTTGATCCGATCCATCTGCATTTGGCATTAGTTCATTAATACAAATTACACATGAAGAATTTTTATTTGTATCAAGATTCACTCCAGAATTTTCTAGAGTGATATTTTGTAATGGTAGAAATAGACTTCCCGCGAAAACAATCACCATGGCCATAGCAAGCCTTGCTAGTCGCCTTTCCATTGGCCCTACGAATAGAGTTCAACGATTGAACCCTTCGCGTATGTGCACCCGCGGCTGGCTACGCCAGCCGTAGTTTGCTCACACTCTCATTCTTCATCTTTCGATGAACTAATGGGGCCAATTCCAGCCATTCCTAATGAACCAATAGCAATCATAGCTATGCTTGCAAGATACAATATTGCAGTCACACCATCAATTACTGCTGTGCCTTCCAATTCACAATCTCCGCTTCCGCCAAAATCGGTCCAGTACATTGGTTCCATATTGTCTAGTACGACACACCTGAAATTTGCAGCATCTTCATCCCCAATTTCTGAGAAAGTGTGAATTTCGAATACAGGATGAGTATCCACGCCCATCTCAGGATTTAGCATTCCGGGCCCTCTCAGGTCTAGGTGGAACATCGAGACGGATTTACCGTACATTGCGACCTGTGTTGTTGGCTCTACTTTGATTTCAACGCTTGAACCAAAGTATATAGGTAATGCACCTGGAAGTACATCAACAAAGGATGCAGAGCCAATTAACTTAGCTTGTATCTGGTTTTCTGACGGTTCCAAGTTCACTGAGTGTGACCTCATTTCAATTCCTTTGTATGTCTCCATCTCTCCAGGTACTGATTCAGCCATTGCATATCCTACAAGGTTGACCTTGAACGAATTTTCACTGTCTGCGACCCCACCCACAGCACCAGCAACTACAGTGTTGTCGTTACCGACATGGGCTGATAGTAATCCAAGAGTGGAAGTCTCCCTGTGCGGAGCCCTCCAAGGGAGGTGCTCAGTGAATCCATACAATTCGCCTTCTTCACATGGGTACATTCCACTTGAGTCTGCATCTGCCATTGTTCCATCAGAATTTAACTTGAAATCACAATGTCCGTCTCCGTCAGAATTGATATATCCCTGGCGCAATCTTTGACCCATGTCCTCGCCCTCTGTACTTGCAACATATACATCATAATCTCCAGTAGTGACATTATTCGATCCAAAGTAGGTTTTGTTGGTTTCCAAACTTCGCCAGCCGAAATCAGGGTTGTTGATGTCACCATCAGCTAGGTCTGCGACAATAATGTCCCTCCATCCGAATAGCCAATGGTCAACTGGTTGTGTGGTATATGCAGAGGCTCCATATTGGAATCCCAAAAGTGCCCCAATAACTTGGTCGAACATGAAATCCGCAACCCAACTTCGAACAGCGGCTGCATCTGCTTCAGAGATGTCATACAACCCTGCTACATACGCATCATTCCAATCCGTTGTTTCCGCCCCTTCTTCTGCAGGGAGTGTGCTTCCGGATAGTTCTCCATACATGAAAATACTAGCAAAGTTGGAAGTCAAAGCATAAGGAGAGGTGTAAAGAATTTCCGTTACCTTAGCGACATCCATGTCGACTGTACCTTGGAAATCTCCTCGATTAAGGCCTATTGGTATGTATCCACCTGCAATTGGTTCTTCACCTCCGAAGGAAATTTGCCACCAATCATCAGCATTCAGTGTACCTTGGCCACCAGCTAGAATCATCTCGAATTCAGTAGGAGTGCCAACCATCCCTATCCATTCACCGGCATAGTCAGACAATCCCAACAACTGTGTTAGTCCAATACCATATGTTGTCATTGTACCAAATAAGTCTCCTTGTGCGCCTAATAGGAATAAGGCAACTCCATTTAGTGGGATGCCGCTGTAGTCCGAAACCGAAAGAAGTCCGTTTGGAATTTCGGCGTCGGGTGTTCCGAATATTACACCATTCAAGACATCCGGGTTGGTAATATCAACTCCACTGACTGCGTCCAACCTCTCTCGTAGGT
>DAOJ01000050.1:6820-10547 GCA_002502365.1 Euryarchaeota archaeon UBA106 | reverse complement strand
CTCGATCAGGCAGAAAATAGAATGTGGGCCCAAATGTCAATTCTAACTTACCTTTGTAATAATGATGCTTGGCATGCATATAACGAAATGTAATCATATCAGGGCAGCCAGAATAAGACCTACCATTGTTAATGTCATTGAAGTTTTAATCATTCGAGAAGCCGCAGTGTCTTCTTCGAGGACAATATGCTTTTTGACACTCAATAAAGTGAACATCCCTGGTGTCAACAAAATGAGTTTGATTTCATCGAATACGCCTATAACAAATGGAGTTAGTAAGGCCACTAAAGTAAGCAGTAAGATACTCCAAGAAACTAACCTTGCTCTTTCTGCCCCTACACGCATTGCATAGGTGAATCGGCCAAGGTCGCCGTCCATATCTTCTACATCCTTGATAATTTCACGGGATAGATTATACAATGTGCCGATTACAAATAATGAAACAGCTCTTTCATTAAATGGGTCAAAGAGTCCTGCTGCGCCGAATAAAACAACTAAACCAACGGAAACTGAAATAGCTAGGTTTCCAGGTAACCCTTTGTTCTTTAATCCTAATAATATTCGATCATCTTCGTAATTTATGAGTAGACCTAACGCAAGTAACCAAATAGCTATGGTTGGATACCAATCTGCAAAGTTATCAGTCATAGTATTGGCAATTTGACCTGCTAAGAAAAGTGAAATTAATGAAATTAAACAAGTAAAAATAATTGCAGCCTTGGCTAAAGATTGGCTTATTCGTTCTGAAGGAAGAGGTCTATCGGGACGGTTTAATTTGTCAATTTCAAGATCTAGATAATCGTTTAGGGCATTCCATGACGCCATAAAAGAATATACTGACAGCCCTAATAGGGTAGTAATTCTGAGATTATCACCTGATGGGAATTCTTCTAGAGTCAGAATGGCTCCAAGGAATACGCCTACTAATCCACTAACACAATTCCCAGCACGGAATAAATCAAGCCAATCTCGAACCGTTCCCACGCTTAACCGAGGACTATGTCAGTCTTCATCCCTTGCACGCTCAAACCGCTGGGATTAGTGGTTCGGTGGACAATGACCAAACACAAACTGTGTAGACACTGCCTCTGAATTGGCCTCTTTGATGACCTACTTTGGCAAAGCGAGAGTCCTTCGCAAGGATATTGCCTACCTGATTCATTGTTGCACCCCATCGGAATCTTTCATTCAGGTGATCAAACACCTCTACTGTATTGGCTGTTCCTTTTTCCTCAAGTAGCACCAATACGGCTTCTCGCAATCTACGTGTCCTGGACATCAAATAGCCTCCACTGCAATTTTTCTTGAGGCTAAAACACGGGAATGCAAACCACTCCAGCTGGAAGGACTAACATTTACCTCTATCGCGGATCTTGGCATAGGTTGCCATCCACCATCGATTGAATTACCTTTAGAAGAGTTAACCAAATATCTTGAGTTTGGCTTGTATCGGCTAGCAGTCGTCTTGTTTAGACTAGAAAAGGACACAACACGGACTGGTTCCGGTCGCTTCCTGTAAATTGTTGGTCTGTCACTGTTTGGGCTTCGGTTCATGTTCTGATGTTGCTCGGTTAGCATATCAATGGAGATAGAAGAGTGTAAAGTGAAAGTGAAAGTGAATATCCACCGTAAAAATATGCCCTCCATCGTTTTCAAATACAGAGCCTCAGTCGCTATGCTACACGCTCGTGTAGTGTAGTTCGGTCCATCATGACGGACTCTCGATCCGTCGACCCGGGTTCAAATCCCGGCACGAGCACCAAATTAGAATACAAATTGATTTTTGGAGTTAAATCGTCAGAATGGTCATAAATAGACCTTCGTTCGATAAGTAAGGTTCGGATGCGTGTAGATCACGATGTGAAGCTTACCTTTGACGATGTATTGATTAGACCAAAGCGCAGTACACTGATTTCTAGATCAGATGTCACTTTAGTTAGGGAATTTACATTTCGTCATTCGGATTTAACCTGGACTGGAGTGCCAATCGTTGCAGCTAATATGGACACCACTGGGCTATTCTCTATTGCTAAAGAATTACAAAAACACCAAATGCTTACTTGTATGCAAAAATTTTACTCCACAAAAGATTATGCAAATGCTTGGGAAGATGGAGTAAATCCTGAATTTGTTGCCATTACCTGTGGTTCAACAGAGAATTCTTTCGAATTACTCAAGAGAAAAATGGCTACAAATCCAGATACAAAATTAATTTGTATCGACGTTGCAAATGGTTATCGAGAGATATTTTTAGATTTTGTAAAGAGGGTACGGAAAGAATTTCCTTCAACCATTATCATTGCAGGTAACGTCGCAACTAGAGAAATGACCGAAGCACTAATCTTGGCCGGAGCAGATATCGTAAAGGTTGGAATTGGACCTGGTTCAGTCTGTACAACTCGTAAAGTTGCAGGCGTTGGATATCCTCAACTTTCTGCTATTGCAGAATGTGCTGACGCCGCCCATGGTTTAGCCGGTCACGTAATGGCCGATGGAGGCTGTTCCAGCCCTGGTGATGTAGCCAAAGCTTTCGCCGCAGGGGCGGACTTTGTTATGCTAGGAGGTATGTTTGCGGGTCATGATGAATCAGGTGGTGAACTTGTTACAGCTGATAATGGCAAACAGTACAAGTCATTCTACGGGATGTCTAGTGCCAAGGCTATGGAGACTCACTATGGCGAAGTCGCCAAACATCGAGCACCAGAAGGCAAGGAGGTTCGAGTTCCATATCGAGGGCCTCTAGAAGTTACAGTACAGGCAATTCTTGGAGGGGTTCGATCTGCATGTTCATACGTAGGGGCAAGGAGAATCAAAGACCTACCAAAATGCACTACTTTCATACGAGTAACCCAAACAACTAACGAGGTTTATCAGAGATTCAATGTTGAAGAATAATCAATAAATTACTGAGACTCCTTGGGAAAAGTCCTACAATATTAATCTCCTACAAGGCATGTGGATGAAGTTCTCATAATCGCCGCCTTAGGAGCCTTCGTAGCGGCCGCATTAACAGTTCCAGCCGGATTTGGACTTTCTACGATACTCACTCCATTTGTTCTACTTCTAATGGGTCCACATGAAGCTGTAGCAGTAGTTGCAGTTGTGCACGGTGCACACAATGCAGCGAAGTGCTGGTCAATGTGGGATTCTGTGGACTTAAACGCCTTCCGACATTATGGGGTTTGGTTAGTGGTCGGTGCGGTATTGGGCGCCATTTTACAAAATCAGGTGCCACAAGACCCTCTGTTAATAATAATTGGAATTTTCCTGATTATTCTTCCAATTCTATCGCTATCTGAGAGATGGACTGGATATACAATTCCTGAAGCAAATGATCGAATTGGTGGTTTTGGTTCGGGATTCTTGGGTGGTTTATCTGGTCATCAAGGAGCTCTAAGGGCTATGTTCCTAACTCGAAGAATACCCGATAAAATGGCTTATGCTGCGACAGCAAGTATTCTTGCTCTTTGTGTGGATTTATCACGGATTCCGGTTTATCTAATTTTTAGGCCCGATGAACTTCTAGCGCATACACAAATCACGTTAGTTCTAGTCATCTCAGCAATCATCGGAGTCAGGATTGGGAAAAGATGGTTAAAGTCATTAAAATCCTCATGGATCCAAAACGGTGTGATGATTGGAATTGTCGCTAGTGGTGTATTCTATATCTGGCAAGCGACAATCTGATTGTTCAGATGTCCAATACTACTTGTGCCATCCATCCAGG
>DAOJ01000050.1:0-6427 GCA_002502365.1 Euryarchaeota archaeon UBA106 | reverse complement strand
AAGATCGTGAAGAGTCACTGCCTTGACCTCTATTTCTAATTCCACGTCTCTAGAATCAACCCACAAAACCTGCGCCCGGAGATATTCGTCATCAAGAGAGAGTTCTGATTCAACCAGCCATTTATCTTCGACATATGAATTATAGAGAACTTCTTCCAACCACCTCACAAGTGTTCTTTCAAGGTCTAAACTTCCAAACGGTATACTCCATTCTGCGACATGACGTATGTGACCATCCAGAAATTCCAACCCTCTATCAGAAAGTTGAATGCCTTGCAAGGCAAGAGCAGATTCTCTAAGTATACCCATTGGACTATCGGAGAATGCACGAAACCCAATATCTGCAGTAGTAGGCATTACCCACCAGGACATATTCTCACCAAAGTTCGGAGTGGGTTATATTTGATGAAACCTAAGGGAATAACTAGTCGTTGGTACACAATTCCCCTTGACTGGGGAAACTTGTTGGGTCTTTTGGATTGGTATTCCACTTATTTTCGCATCTATTATTGTAGCCATCACCATCTGAATCTACGAACGCGTCACTTGCATCAAACGGATTGAAGTCGAAGTAAAACTCCCAACCAGACCACATTCCATCGTTATCATGATCTTGATGATACACTTCTGATCCATCTGTCCAGCCATCGCCATCAGTGTCCGCAAGTACTGGATCAGTCTTATTTTGGAACTCCTCATAATTTGTGTAATTCTCTAAATCGTTGTAAAATTGCCCACCCTTGTTCGTTGTAGGATCAATGTGGCATTCTGCACTTTGTTCATCATCCCACCCTGGACAATAACGGTTTAGAAGATGGGTTCTATTCAGTCCATCCGAGTCAAAATCTTCAGCACCGTCATCAATTCCATCCAAATCGGAGTCTGGCATCCTCGGGTCCATTGGCCCTCGAGCACCCAGTGCATCCAAAGAATTGTTATCAACAAGACCAAGATTAATCGCACGCTCTGATGCTGAGACTTCCCAACCATCAGCCAACAAATCTCCATCTGTGTCATCATCAACCGGATTTGTATCCCATCTGTCTGGAGCTTCCAGCGCGTTCATCAAAGTATCATTATCAATATCAAAGTTAGAATCAGGCATGGAACCAAAAGAGGGGTCTAGAGCCCATCTTCCATCAGCAGGTATGGAAAATCCTGTTAGGTTCAACTCATAGATGAAATATTTCGGATCTAGGATTCCGTCTCCATTCCTGTCTCCTGATGTTTGGAATCCTTTGAGGAAATTGTCCCAAACCCATCCTCCTGGGCCTAGGCCACATTCCGCCATATCTGTACATCCTATTGGAAGCCAATTCTGAGTTGAAATCCAAAGACTATGTGAATTGGTGTTGTCTTGGACTGAGAATACTTGCATTTCCCACCCATCTGGTTGACCATCGTCATCAGTATCATTGTCTAGTGGGTTTGTGGCAGATTGCCACGGCCTTGGAATGAATAGAACCTCGCTACCATCAGAGAGTCCGTCATCGTCAGTATCGGCATTATTCGCATGGGTAATATATTGGTCTTCACCATTAACTACCTCCTCACCGTCATTTAGCCCATCATTGTCAGTATCAAACATTGAGGCATTCGTGTAATACACACTTCCATTCCATGAAAAACCATCACGTGCTTCAGTGAAATCCTCTAGTCCATCGCTATCTGTGTCGATGTTTGATGTATTAGTAAAGGTCTCGTAATATTCAACCGAATCAGATAAACCGTCCCTATCCGTATCATACAAACCGGGGTCGGATTGTACGAAAATATCCCTTACTCCTAAATCTACGACTCGGATTGTCCAACCGATTACTTCGATTCCATCGGATAATCCATCGTTATCTGTATCAGAATCAAGCGGATCAGTTGATCTACCATCAGGGTTACCGTCGCCGTCTCTATCTCGAGCATTATATTCATCTCGATTGGTAAATCTTTCATGTTCTTCAACTACTACTGCCAGGACATCTAGCCTGCTTGTAACCTCTTCACCAACTTCAACATTAATCTCATACACCCATCCCGTTGTTGGAGTCTTTACTGGAATATTGACATATTGGCTGTTTTGTACAGTTTTAATCCAAAGTATTGTTTTGTTTTCTTGCACAAAATCTCCCAATTCTACTACTATTCTTTCAACTGTTGATATTCCTACTAATTCATTATAGGTTACAGCCCCATCACCATCGGCATCATAACCATCAAAATCTGGATCAAGGTTCGCATCTGCACCATCTGCTGGATGTAGACCGCTATGGTATTCCCACCCATCGGGCATTTGATCATTGTCGGTATCCTCATCAAGAGGACTTGTGAAATTTGTCTCACCCCAAGTGTAAGCAACCTCATATTCCTCAACGTTGTTCAAACCGTCTTCATCTATATCTCCATATGCATCTGTAGAATTTGCAGGATTCAATAATGAATTGTAGCAGTACTCAAACCCATCAGGCATTCCATCTCCATCGGTATCCCAATCACCAGGCCCATTGAGACGGCCGTCTCCATCCATATCCTGATTGAACCATGTTAAATCTCCTTCACCATCCATGAATTCAGTATAAGGAGCATCCATACCCAAGTCATCTAGTGTAGGTAAACCACAGTGGACCTGTAACTGTTGGTAACCATAACCCACCTCAATTCGGTCAGGAATTAAATCACTATCACTGTCTTCATCAAGTGGATTTGTATCATATTTTTCTTCAAGGAAGTTTGGCAATGAATCAGGCCCTTGTTTGTCAATATCTAGTACAGAATCACATGAATGGTCTCCGTTGGGGCCGACAGGTAATGAGTCCCAAGTTAGACTTCCAATAATCTGTTTCATCTCTGCCTCCACACTTGGTGTAAGGAGTGGACAACCCCAGTTGGGGTCTAAAGGATCTAGGAGAGTAATTGGACCTTGTGGGGTCTGAATAGTCTCAGTGTAGAGAGATTCCCAACGATCGTTGAGCCCATCTCCATCACTATCACTGACTGTTGGGTTAGTTCCGATTTCAGCTTCCTGTTGGTTGGTTAGGCCATCACGATCAGGATCTCCGAACGGCCCATTGTCAGGGTCCGGGAAAGTTTCATTCTGTTCGCCGGCCTCTTCATTGTCCGCATTTTCGTTAGTAATTTCTTCAGTGTCTGGTTCCCCGCTGTCGAGTGGATCAAGACCATTCTGGACTTCCCAGCCATCCTCAAGACCATCTCCATCTGTGTCATTTTTTCTGAAATCAGTTCCATAGAGAGTTTGTTCCATTCTATCCGGAAGACCATCGTTGTCTAAATCTTGACCAGAAATTTGATTTTCTTCTTCAGACATAACTACATCTGAACCCGCAGAGTCAAATCCACCATTTTCTGTTGTGGATAGTCCTGCATCGATTATGGTGTAAAAGCCTGCAAGACAGAGTGTTGCGGCAATCGCAACGACCGCGTATTGATTGTGATTTAGAGCCAAAAATCTCACCGACCCCTAACGGGGTCGTCCCGATGACACAAGACATGAATATAATGTTTCAGCGAGACCGCATCTGAAATTTCAATTTGCAATCTCGACTGATGATGATAAAATTACAGACACTGCGCCACTGTTGAAGCTAAATTCTATCTTTCCTTGCCTACCATACGCCCGTTCCCAACATGCAAGTAGTATACCACCAGATACAGCAGGGTGAAAAATGCTGGAGAGATAAATTTCAACCCCCCCATGAGGATCTAATTCCTTAACTGATTCCACCCCACCCAATCCATTCATAGCCAAATGCCTGCGACCTATGGCAATCCAATCCTCTGGTTTTGAAACAAGTATGTGTAGCCCACTATCATATGTGGACTTTCTAACTGAATCCGCTAAAGCTGTCCACCACAAAATTCGCTTTTCATCTTCTATTGGCCAGACAAAATTCTCCCTTCCAGATTCTAATTTAGTAATATATGGAAGACAATATTCTTCAAATCTCAAAAATAAATCTCTGTGAAGTATCATATGTCTCTCATTCAAAATCGACCAATACCCATTTGACTCTATTCGCAAATCTTCCCATATTCTCTCTGCTATTTCCAAATCTTCAGATTCTAGAGAGGAAAAAGGCCAAAATGTTTCAATCATTGACGGACTTGGAATTTCCTTTTCATCTAATTGAAGACTAACAATTAATGCATCTCTGGTATTTTGTGACCACACAAAACGATGTCTCTTTTTTGTGGCAATTTCCCAAGCAGAAGCAATAATTCCTGAGCAAACAGAAGTAGAAGCGGGTTTTTCGATGATTAATTTAATCTCGTCTTCGTCATCTAGTTTGCGAAATTCACCAAGACCTCTAGTATGCCAACCTAGATTATATTGAGACCAATTTTTAATTTCAGAGCCAGAAGGAGGTTTTAGTATGGAGTTTTTTAGCATATATTCCTCGTGTTCTAATGCTGCGTGTGCTAATCGTCTCCCAAGGCTTTGGCCAATTCTTTGCTCTAATCCAAAGAACCAATTTTCAAATGAATTAGTTGAAATTAAAGCAGCATAGGAATCTACAGAGGATGAATTTCGGTCTTTGATGGATCCATTGGTTTGATAGGCCCATCTTTGTTTGATTTCAATTTCAGAGTATGATTGAGAATTATCCCTTCTTAGAAAATCAAACAGACCCATAGTATCATCCATTGATGAATTTGTCAATTCGGTCGAAGGCTGTTGATAATACTTCGATGGGAGGTAAACAGACCATGCGAAAGTGACCAGAACCAAATTCAGGAGAGAATCCAGAACCATGTACAACCAATACATGTTGTTGGTGGAGGAGATCTAGAACCCATTGTTTGTCGGAAGTTATGGATTCATCTGTAATCCTAACAAATAGGTAGAAAGCACCCCCTGGTGCTTCGCACTCCAATCCATCTATTTGTGAAATTCTATCTTTACAATAATCCAATCTTTGCTTTACTCTGGTACGATGCCCTTCTAGCCAATCGTGTTCATCGGTTAATCCAGCCAAGTACCCATGCTGGGCGGGAGTAGAAGCACACAAGCGACTTCTCAATAGCCTCTCTACTCCATCGCGAACCAACTCTAGGCGCCCTTCAGGGTCATGCCATGCCATGTAGCCAATGCGCCAACCAGGAGCGAAGTATACCTTAGAAACCCCATTCAGAACAATTACCGGGGAGGATTTCGATCTTGAGGCAATGGAGCAAAGTTTGCCTGTGAAATCAAGTGCATCGTAGATTTCATCCGCGATAATCGTACACTTAGGGTATTCTTTTGAAATCTCTAGCAATGCATCTATCTCATCAGAAGTTAGTACATTTCCTGTAGGATTATTTGGATTAATTAACACTAGAAGACGAACACTATCATCCATCTTAGCTTTGATATCTTCGAGATCAATTCGCCAGCCATCGTTTGGATTGAGGCGATATTCAATTGTGCTAGCACCATACATCTGAGGATAAGCCATGTAAGGTGGATAATGAGGACCTGGAGCTAGTACCTTTGACCCCTCTTCTAGAAATGCGGCGAAGATTATTTGCAGGGCTTCGGTAACTCCGTGTGTAACATACACATCATCTTCTGAACAATCCCAGCCTTTGCCAGATTCAGCTTTGGCAATCGCCTGCCTGAGAGAGGGAATTCCGTACGAAGGTCCGTAGCCATTATCCTGTGAATCCAATGCCTGTTTGTAGGCAGCAATCATATGTTCAGGGGTTGGCAATCCTTCGTATGCCAATGGGTCTCCAATGTTTAGCCGAATAATTTCATGACCTTGTTTCTCCAACTCAACGGCAGGAACTACAACATCTCTAATCGCATATTCTATTGCGGCGGCACGCGCAGAAACATCGACTTGTTCGACCATTTCTCTCACAACCCGAGTAGATTACGAGCGGCTTCCAATGCATCGGGTATGCCATCCGAGTTTGAGCCACCGCCTTGAGCCATTGTCGGACGCCCACCTCCTCCACCATCTATGTGTCCGGCTATGGCGGCAAGAATTTCAGTGGCGTCATGTTTCTCAGCCGCGAGTGAACCTTCGGTGCTAGCGACGATTAGTTTCCCGCCTCCATCTTTAGTTCCAAGAACCGCAAGAGTCGGATTTTGAGGGTCTCGTGTTAATTGGCTTAGCATAGACATAACTGCTTTCATGTCGCCATCAACTTCCATAACGGCATAGCGAATTCCGTCCTTTTCTATGGCGCCATCGCCACCTCCGCTGGTCCGCAGCCTAACGATTTCGGCCTCCAACGATTCAATCTTTTTCTGCTGAGTTTTCCACTCATCAAAGAAACGTGAAACCGCACTTGGAAGGTCTTCAGGAGATACCCCAAGGACTTCGCTTGATTCGTTCAAGAGGCGTTCCTGAATTCGCGCGTGCTCGCGTGCCGTCTCCCCTGCCACGATTTGCAGACGCTCGACCCCGTCTTGGACTTGACTAGACCG
>DAOJ01000011.1:12975-15098 GCA_002502365.1 Euryarchaeota archaeon UBA106 | reverse complement strand
AGGAATGGTTGGGCCAGAAAATTACCCAAGATTCACTTGAGGAACTCACTAGAATTGCTGCCAAATATAGGTTCAACTTAGACGGAGAAGGTGGGGAATTTGAGACAATAGTCGTTGACGCCCCGCATATGAGTCAACCAATTGATGTTTCGGGCCACAGCAACTGGAAAGGAAATAGAGGAACTTGGATTCTTGAATCTGCTAGAATTTCTTAATTCGAACCATCCAAACCGTGACTTTTGTCATCCGCTAGCCTCAAGGGGGGTAGTCAAGTCGACGTGACACGGGGAACACAGTGTCAGTCTCACCACTGGATTACCGATATGGACGACCGGAAGCTAAAGAAATCTGGTCGAGAGAAGGTCGACACAGTAGACAATTAGAGGTAGAGAGAGCCTTGGTATGGGCTCATTGCCAACTTGGGCGAGTATCCGCCGAACACTACGATATGATTGCTGACATCTCAGACCCAGGTATTGTGACTGCGGACAGGGTAGACGAAATTGAAGCAGAAACACGGCATGATATCATGGCACTAACTAAAGCCATGGCAGAAAAGGCCGGAGAAGCAGCTTGGTGCATTCATTTGGGAGCCACAAGCAATGATATTGTGGATTCGGCCGTAGCCCTACAGATTAGAGATTCTATCAAATTACAAAGACAGAGTTTGAAGACACTACTAGCCACTCTGTCTGATTTAGCAGAGAGAGAAAGAGATACTGTCATGCTCGGTAGAACTCACGGGCAAGCCGCTGTACCGATTACTTTCGGACTAAAAATCGCAGTTTTTGTAGATGAATTCCGAAGGCATCTAGTAAGGTTAGATGAATTGGAATCGAGAGCTATAACCGGAAAATTCCTAGGAGCTGTGGGAACAGGAGCAGCGCAAGGTGAGAACGCAAAAGAATTGCAACAATTAATTCTTCAACACCTTGGATTAACAGTTCCAGTCGCGACAACACAAGTAGTTGGGAGAGATCGATACATCGAGTGGGTTGGATGGATGGCTAATGTCGCGGCATCAGTCGAAAAGCTCCTACAAGAAGTCAGGAATCTACAACGATCAGAAATAGCAGAGGTCGGAGAGTGGTTTGACGTCGAAAAGCAAGTAGGTTCATCCACAATGGCGCACAAAAGGAATCCGATTACCGCTGAGAATGCTTCTGGTTTAGCACGAATCGTTCGAGCAATGATTATCCCTTCATATGAAAATGCATTATTGTGGCACGAGAGAGATTTAGCAAATTCCTCGAGTGAGAGATTCACCCTATCTCATGCAATGATACTATTGGATGATATTCTAGCTAAATCAGACAGAGTCATGGGTAAATGCGTGGTTGATGCTGATAGAATGTTAGCAAATATAGAATCTCAAAACGGCCTAGTAATGGCGGAGAAGATAATGTTAGCATTGGTTGATGAAGGTATTCACAGAGACCAAGCCCACGAAATTCTACGAGCAGCATCAATGGTTGCTGTCGCTGAAAATCGCCATCTTCGGGAGGTTTGTGGTGAAGATGAGTCCGTAACTAGTGCCTTTACCTCAGAAGAATTAGACCAACTATTCGACCCTTCAAGTCACCTTGGGGTCAGTGGTGAAATTGTAGACGAAACAATTGCAATAGCAAGGGCGATGATTTAGCAATAGTAATGCTAATCCACCCTGAGTTTTTCAAACTTGAATAATGCTCGACCTAGATTCCGGCCCGGTCCACGTTTCAGTGGAGGAGGGAATAGGAGGTACTAGCCTCTGTCTAAGCCTTGCAGTAGATGTTTTACACTCCAATTCCCGCGTAGTTTGGTTAGGTAGAAATTCGTTAGACCCCAAAAGGACTCAAGAGATTTTGAAAGGACTTAATGAGCCTCAATTAGAGAGATTTTTTGTCCTAGAATTTGGCACAAATTTGCTTACTAGGGTCAACGCTTTGAAACCCCTAATCGACAGATTAGACGATACAGATTTGATTGTCGTAGATGATTGGTGCCCATCTTCAGGCAGAGCACCCGTAGATGATCTACAGGCTATACGTAATTTGGTTTCTATAACTAAAAACACCAGGATGATCTTGACTTCAAAGGCATATGAATCGCCATCGGCTGATGATGAAAAATGGAAGAGTCGG
>DAOJ01000011.1:0-12571 GCA_002502365.1 Euryarchaeota archaeon UBA106 | reverse complement strand
GCAAAACATAAACTTGGTACTGAGTGAATCTGGTTTTTCTATTGTTTGATCATTCTTCTGAATCAAATCTTTCAGTCAATAATTTATCTAGTTCAGCCAATGCTTTAGCGTCAGGTTCTTTTAGAATTTCAGGATTTTTCGCATTACCGGTATAATCTTCAGACTCAACTATCTTCTTATGGCGTCGTTTTTGTCGTGTTCTTAGTAAAACCCATATCAATAAGCCGGCAGATATTGACAATAACACTGAGAGAATATCTTGGGCATCTGCCATACCTTCACCACACAATACCTAGTCTTGATTATTCTGTCCAATTGGAAGCCCTCTATCCAAAGGTTTTGCCAAATGTCTCCTGTTGGATGGAGTAGGTTCAACCCATCCTTCATGTTCTCTAGTAAAGGAGGTAGATACTGTCTCCCAAACTTTGTCCGTTAATTTACCACATGCCTTACATCGCAGACCTTGACCAAAACCTGCACTCCTCATCGTTTTCCCACAACATTGTGGCCTATTTCCTATTCTTGGAGCGGGTATTTGCACTCTTAATCTCTCTAGATGTATTTCAGATGAGGGAGAAATTAGCCCCAACCAATCAACCACGTCACCTACTTTCAATCTACGTAACGTGGAATTTACTTCGCCACTTTCTGAGAAAGCAACGAGTATTGCAGATTTATCTCCTGTCCAAATTCTAACTGAAGAATGACCTCCTTGGACCTCTAATGGGTTAGTCAATACAATTCCACTTTCAAATCCTAGCAAATGATCATCCGAAATTTGATTCGTCCTATGAATTGCCCAGGATACACTATTTTCCACGTCATCTCGGTCCTGTAAATATTGATGTGCTGATTTCAATTCAGATAACGATTCTGCTCTAATACCATACAAAACAGGGCAATTGGTTCTAGGCATTATCATGCCCCTACCAGTAGTAGGATCTCTATTTGCAAAGGTACTAGGGTACTTTTCGGACATAGAGTTAACCGCATCAATTGATACTTTCCTGGTTGACCGAATTTTATCTTTGAATCTCCAAGCAATCAATTCCCAAGTGCTCTGATTGTTAGGTTTCCAAGCTATGGCAGAAGAAGCACCTATGATTCCATTTGGTTTTTCATCTATAGAGTAAATTTTTGTTGATTCTGGAATATTGGCCAAACGCGTGCTTAGAGATACCTCTGACCTTACCGCATCCCAATACATTTGCTCAGGATAATCTTCCAAAGCCAATAACAAACAAGGAGATGGTTTTTGGCCAAATTCCGGGTATTGGCTTTGTATTTCTTGATTTAGTTCTTCAATAAACTCTACACAGATCCTGTCTACAGAATCTAAAGTATTGGAGTCCACTGTGCAGATTGCTGAGAGTGCCGCATTGCCTCTAGTTCGTTCTGGGGCGAATGGCCAGAGCCTAACCAATCTTCTTTCAGTGATCTCAAACCCATCTATAGATTCTACCATGTGACTTAGTAAGCGTTGAAAATGTTCTGTAGTACAAGCATAATCGATATGGTCTGTGTCATCCAATCCGATTCGGATGACAGTTTTCGTATGGGTACCGCTCACGCAGTACCCCCCAGTATGGAATCAACAACACCTGAGATTCCTATTTCAGGGTCGCATCGAATCCCTCTGACTCCAAAGTTCTCCGCCGCAGCCATATCGACCCCTCTGTCACCCACCATGAATGAGTTTGACTCATCAGGTCTTTCGCCCCATTCAGTATCAAAACGTAATTTTAGGCCTTGGAAATCAGAATTTTTTGAGGCAGCATCAATGAGTTGTCGGCCTGCCTCTAACATCCCAGGATTGGGCTTTCTTGCCCAAGCCCCATCCCATGGCGCATAAGGTGAAAACAAAATTAAATCAAGATGAGCATCTGGATCCTCAGACAGTAATTTTGTCCTAATTTCGGCATGAATATCATCGAGATTTTCTGAATCCCAATGACCTCGGCCGATTGGTGATTGGTTGGTGACCACTACTACTCTAAACCCCGCTCTTCTCAATTTACCAATTGCTAAGCCAGCACCTGGTAACAATTCAACTTCTGATGGAGAATTAACGTAATTCTCACTCCCTACGTTGATTACACCATCTCGGTCAAGATAGGCAATTTTTCCATCCCAATTATTGCCGTTTGGCAAGTCAACTAATTCCAAAGTATCTGTCAATTCCGCAGATTCGCGGTGAGGTGCCAACATAGTATCACTTTCCATGACTGGCTTTTGTGGCTTCTTTTACAATGTGATTGATGATTAATTGCATATCTTCAATACGTTCCATTGAGGTGGTGGGAACTACGATTGCTACATCGACCATTTCTGCTAACTTACCACCGTTGCCACCATTGTAATCTCCAGTAATTGCTGCAGTTCGGCAACCCGCTTTTTTGGCGGCCGAAATGCCGTTTAGAACATTAGGTGAATTACCTGAGCCTGAATACGCGATAACCAAATCTCCAAATTTTGCAAAAGTAGACAATTGGCCTGCGAAAACGTTGGCATAGTCTGTATCGTTGGCCCAAGCTGTAAACGAGGATATGTTATCTGTGTGAGCAATGGTTGGGATTCCAAGTTCTTTAGACCAATCTCCGGCACTGTGAGATGGGGTGGCGGCACTTCCACCATTCCCAATCATATGTATTGTTCCACCATTTACTGATACCGTGTTTATCTCGTCCCAAAGTGATTCAATTTGGGATTTTGAAACCTCGGACAAGGTTCTTTTCAAATCATCAAGATAATCTTCCGCGAATGAATCAAAATCAAACGCCATGTTAATTCCTCGAGGAGACCGAAGAGGGCATCATATTTACGAGTTGATGGCCACAGTCAAACCAATGGAAGAGCCTATTGGCGCGGGATTGGCCGCATTAGCCGATTCATTAGGGACTTCGAGTGAGGCGCTAAGGTTACTAATTGGAACCATTGGTATGTTGCTTTTGGCACTATCATTTGCAAGGTCTAATGATAATTGGTCGGGTAAAATTGCTTCAATTGGTTGGATTTTACTGGGTTTGTTCTTCTATCTTCTTTCAGATTACTATGTCAAACTTGGGGACCCTGTTTTGGTAATTATGACCGCTGGAGCGTTACCAGGCGGATTATTCTTAGCATGGTTTGAAACCGTAGGGAAATCAGAAACATCATTTGAGACTAATCAATCACTAGTATGGTTCAGAGGAATGGTAGCATGGTCGATGATTCCGTATCAAGTTGTATATTGTGTGCCTTATTTGAATATTGCATTTGTAATGATGACGGCCCATAGTGCAGAGTGGATGTTAGAGTTTGTTGGACTTGGGTCTTACACAATGGGTGAAGTCATGGTTGACCTTCGTGATGGAGGTGAAGTTCCATTAAGTGAATGGGATGGAAGTATGCTACTTCTAACTCAACCCCTTGGAGATGGGGGGTTCTTCATCCCAATGTACCATTCAACAGGTGAAGAAGTAAACATCGGATTCATTTTGAGTTGTTCAGGGCTACAATCAATGATTATTTTTGTAGGAGCGATTGTAGCACTTCAAACAGTGCCTTGGAATAGAAGGATTCGGGGGTTGCTGATTTCTGTACCGACTATTCATATCCTTAACACATTCAGGAATGCAGGAATAGTTTGGTTAACAGATAATTATCGTAATTGGGAGTTTTTGGGATTGAACATGTTTGACTTTTCACATAGTTATGCCGCTAAGGCTGCTAGCCTATTCGCGATGTTTTTGATGGCAATTGCTCTGTTCGACCTTCTACCTGAATTACACAAAAATATAATGCAATTATTACCAAAGAAACTACGAGGGAATTTAGATTCCTCATCGACTACGTAACCTTTCGTAGAGTTTGCCTTTCAATGGCATATCGTGTTCCCAAGCAAATTCTTTCATTACCCTCAAGGCTTCTTTTTCCAAATCGGAATCACCTACAAAATCAGTGACGTGAATTACCCCCTCTCTTGTATTTGCCTTGAATGCCGCAACCGGTTCTTCTCGATGGAAAACAAGGTACGCCGAACCATAACCAAATCTTTCCCTCAATAGACTGCCATAATAATGAATCAATGGATCTGATGGAGGGATGACTAAATCACGGGTTCGACTTAGGGCATCTGATCCGTCTAGCAAATCATGTCTACCCCAACAAACATCATGCATATCATCTACAAGGAACCCTTTGATTAGTGTACCATCTTCTTCGAATTCTCGCATTACATCTGATATTTCTTCAGGGGAGAATGGGGATCCAGCCAATCTCTCAACTTGTTTTAGAGTAATTACGGGGTAATCTTTCACCAAATCTCTTAGGAAATCTCGTTTTACTTCCCATAAATCCGATGAAGTAAGTGGTTCAACTGCTTTGAACCCGCCACGATAATCTTGCACCAGATGTCCGCTACGAACTAAAGGAGAGATTAGTTTTCTGAATTCGCCTCTCTTCATAGCATGCCTTTCCATGAAAATCGCAGGATCGTGATGCTCTCTGAAAAATTGAAGAATATCCTCGTCTTCTTCCGGAGGTTGGATATTTCGAATTGTTAATAATTTTTGGAAATGAGGCATTTTTGCCCAAACAAGGTGACCCCTCAAATTTGTACCCTGGTGTAATTGATGAGCTGCCGCCATAGACTTGAGGTCAACCCTGAACATTTCACAACGACCTCGGAGGGCAAAGTCATCCCTCAATTCGTCTAAGTGATCTAGAGCTAAAGTTTCATTTTCATGGCGGGTTTTCTGATGTAAAGAATGGTGATGGAAGAGAATTCGATTAATCTTCTTCCTAGGCATTGGATCGACTACCCCGCCCCTAATGTATCTCTCTCCATCACCCATAGATTCGAATCCAAGGTCTGAGAGAATCTGCTGTACATTTTCATCACATTCGTGAACTGGGACTCCGTTGAAAGCATGAATTACCGATACGTCGATTAAACGATCACGGTAATTTTCCAACAATTCATCGAATGTGGTTTTGAATTCATCGAGATAAGAATGTGGGATGTTGATATCCTTGATTTCAAGGTAATCATTAACCACGAACATGAGAATTCTTCCAACCGGATCTACACCTTTGAATACAGGATGATACCATCCTTGCTTGAGCATTAATCGGACTTCTTGAATAAAGCGTGAACAGAATGGGTCTGATTGAGAAACAATTCTCATTTTCCGATCTTCTGCCATTGGGGAGAGTAGTTTTTCAGCATCTTCGTGGCTGGAATAATAATCGGTAGGGTCTGGCTGTAATGCGACTACTCTAGCTATTTTTCCAGCATTTTCTAAGTCACGTAGAGTTTCAGCCAACTCCTCGACTGGTCGAGATACAAAGAATCTCAGTGTGTGTAATCTAACAGGGCCAATTCGTTCGATTAGGGTTTTAACCGCCTCATCAAATTTCATCGGTTTGACCCTATCATGGATTCTATGGAATACTGCAAGTGAGCGTTTTCTATTAGGCAACTCAATGTATTTTTTGCCAATAATTAACTGTCTTTCTAAATTTGATAGAGCACTCTTCAATGACCTTTGAATGTGAGCATTTTCTTTACCCTTAGGATAACCATCGAATAATTCCATTCGACTCATGCCTTCCTTGGGTATCTTCTCCAGTAATTCCTCCTCAAGTGGTCCTATCCAAGGGTCACCCCTTAGACCAAGCACTAATGGCAACTGGTCGTCCATTGTGTAACCCACTCGATTGTGTAGCAAACGCCCGTTGACAACATCAGGGTCGTGCTTGATATCTTTCCAATCTCGGAATCTGTAATCTTTAACTCGATGTAACATCTCATCTCTTCTTTGAACTAAAATCAGATTTCTAATCGCATCTGCAGGCTCAGCATATTGAGTAAATGATTTGTGTAAAATTAAAGTTTGCAGAGTTCGATAGTCTACAACTTCGACTTGACCTCCGGTGATTCTATACTCATCTACGCGGAGGATGTATTCCCCATCTTCAGTTTGAGTAAAGAATCCAATAGATACTAAATTCCGCATTTCTAATTCCTGTAAAACCGATTCAACCTGACCACGCGGGAATGGCAATCTACTGGCGAGTTTGTCTAAAGTCCGAGGGCCTTCTGAGCCCAACATATCCAATAATTTCAACCTTAGACAATCCATTGGATCAGACAGATAAGTTTCTTTCCAAGTTGCTGGTTTTCCATCCTTGTAATCAACTCCCATATCGAAGGTCAGACCACCAGTATAGAGAGCCCTGAGGTCATCCATTTCATCAGCCCCAGAAGCTGCTAGGCACCCAAGAGTTCCGTGTACTCCAGCCATTCTTTCTGAGAACCACTTGTCATCGATTTGTTCTAACCCGGTATTCCGGACCTTGGTAACCAAACCTCGCTCTGCCAATTCGTAAACCCATTCTCTAAGTTGTTCGAATTCGACATCTTTCAACTTCTCAGAATATAGCGGGTGTGTTAGTGATTTTTCCAGCCCACCTCCCATATCCATAAGTCTCAATAATCCAGAGGGAGAGTCAGGAACTGCTACCTTATCTTGGTAATATTGAGCTAGTCTTTCACGATCTAAGTCGGTGGCAAGTGACCTAGCGCCCAGCAATCTTCGCAAAATTTCTGGATCTATATCTTTGATGAGATAGGCCCGAGTTCTTAGACTGAGCAAATCTTCGAAAGAAGACATGAATAATGTCATTCCAAGTGGAGAAGGCATCTTCACTTTACGATGAACAATTCGTACATTTTCACTGTCCATTCTAGCGATGAAATCAGACAACTCCTTCATCTCTAAATCGAAATTCATAATTTCATTCATTGCTTCTCTAATTACTACTGAATCTTCCATTTGACGATGCGCACGCAAAATCTGTTCCGCTCGAGTTTGGAATTGTTTCGGACTTACTTCATCGGCCCCAATCCTACGCGGATTAAGCATACTGCGGCTTGAAACTTCACGGAATCGTTTTGCAAATAGTTGCGAATCTAACATATATCTTTGCAGAACTTCTCTACTAGAATCATCCCTGAATAATTCTGGAATTTTTGAAATTTCAACCTCATGACTTAATTTTATCATGAACCCATTTTCATCAAATGAAATTTCATTGACTAGAACATTGTCTCTTACAGCAATTCCAGCAAACAAATATCCAAGTGCTAGATTAAACGCTCTACCTCTGCAAGTTGTGACGATGTAAGTTGGAAGAGGAGCAGCTACTTGTTCTACGATAATTCGATCTCTACTTGGAACTTGGAATGTGGTAGCACAGTGCTCATCAAGATAATTCCCTAGAGCATTTGCTATTGGCTTATTCAAGCCATAAACGTCCATCAAAAGAGGCCTTACATCTCGACCCATCCTTACCATATGGGATGCCCGGTCCAGTACATCCAAAACCTCGTAACTTAACTCATTGGTACGCGAATTTGCTTCACCTGCCCAAGAAGGAATTGTTGGACGATAACCTGTAGCCGATGTCACATTTACTCTAGTCCCTTGAACACTAGAAACTCTGTAAGTTGACCCACCTAGAAGGAATACATCGCCATTTCTCAAACTGGCGACGAATCCACTAGATAATTGACCAACAAGTGTCCCATCTGAAGTAAATACCAGATAGTTATTGTCAGGAGCGATTGTTCCAATGTTGGTGTAATAAATCATTTGAGCATATCCGCGCTTACCAAAGCGATTATCTTCCCAATCCACCCAAACTCTACGTTCTTCTTCTAGGAGGTCTAATACTTCGATATAATCATCATATGGAAGAGCCCTATATGGCCACGCAGCAGTAACTAACTCGTATGCGTCATCAATATCCCATTCTTGGATTATAGTAAGTCCAATCATAAATTGAGCTAAAACATCAAGGGAATTTTCTGGGAATTTTAGTAGGTCCATTGAACCACGTAAAATTCCATTTTGCAATGCTACTACTTCCAGTAAATCTTGTGGAGAAGTGGGTAGGAACCTAGCTCTTGGAAGACCTCCCACTTGGTGACCCGCTCGACCTATTCTTTGCAGTGCAGTTGCGATTGAACCAGGGCTGCCTACCTGAACAACACAATCTACGGAACCAATATCAATTCCCATTTCTAAAGACGAGGAAGAAACTACACATCTTAGATGTCCATTCTTTAGTCGTTGTTCGACATCTAAGCGAATCGCTTTATCCATTGAACCGTGGTGACCCTCTACACCCGCTGTGCCTAGAATTTTCAATTTCTGAACAGTAGTTTCAGTCATTTGCCTAGTATTAACGAAAACAAGTGTAGTAGTATGAGCCTCAACTATTTCCTTGATGCGTTCTACATTATGGTCGAGAACTTCCTTGATTGGAAGTGAAGAAAATCGAGGAGTTGGTAGTATGATGTCAAGATCCAATTTCCTTGCACCAGATACCTTCGCAATCGCAACATGTTGAGGCTCTGTATCGCTTTCTCTAGAATCAGAAGCGACCAAGAACTCCGCAACCGCTTCCAACGGTTCCATGGTTGCTGATATGCCAATACGTTGCACATCGGAATCAATTACACTATCCATCAACGCCAAACTCAATGCAAGATGGGTCCCTCTCTTAGTGGGCACCAATGAATGCATCTCATCGATAACCATCCATTTCAAGTCGTTCAAGAGAGGTCTAAATCGCTTTGAAGCTAGAGCAAGACCAAGTGATTCAGGAGTTGTAATTAGAATGTGAGGTGGAGACCTCAACATCTTTTCTCTTTCTTTTTGAGGAGTATCTCCTGTTCTTAGACCAACTTTGATTTCCTTCGCTCTTCCTGGAAGATATTTCTCTCTGATTTCAGTCAAAGGACCAATCAAATTTTTCTGTATATCATTAGCCAATGCTTTGATTGGTGATATGTACACACATTGAACAGATTTGTCTAAACTTCCGTCTAACGATCTACGGACTAGATCATCAATAATTGAAAGAAATGCGGTTAGGGTTTTTCCAGAACCTGTTGGTGAACAAAGTAACAGATGTTCTCCCTTCAAAATACGTGGAATTGCAAGTTTCTGGGGGTCAGTGAAATCGGGAAATTTATCTTTGAACCAGTTGCGTACGGGAGGAGAAAGGCTATCGAGCAACTGCTCGGTATCCCAGGAATCCTCTACATACTCAATTTTAGGCATTAGTTCCCCTCACACTATGTCAACACAGGGGCTTAATTTCCTACATGAATACTTCGTTGGGAAAATCATACAGCACTCCGTACTGGAATAGCCTAAATCATTGAAAACATAGTTAATTTTGTACATTTCGAATTTTCCATCCGACATTGCATTTTGACACTAATTACAACTATCGGAGAATGGCTTGAAAGATGATGGGCTAGTCGCCGAACTGTTGGATATGGCTGACGAGGGTCGCTTAGAGAGAATGTCTGCCATGCTTAGGCGTCGGGGAGTAGTACTCCCAGCATTCGACATATATGGTGGAGTTTCAGGTCTAATCGACTATGGGCCAGTTGGAGCTTCGATAAGAAGAAGATTGACCCAAAAGTGGGTAGACCACTGGTTAAGTCATGGCGACATTGTGGAAATCGATTCACCCACCATAACCCCTGAGGCAGTTTTAGTGGCTAGTGGCCACGTTGGTGAATTCAATGATTTGATGACAGAATGCAAAGGTTGTGGTTCTGTTTTTCGTGCTGACCATCTAGTCGAGCATCTACACCCTAATGCAGATTCCTTGAATTCGGATGAAATCGATAAGTTACTATCAACTGGAATAGAATGTCCCTCATGTAGTGAATCTGCGTGGACTTCCGCCCAACCAATGAACCTGATGTTTTCTACAAAAATAGGCGCAATGAGCGCTGGAAGGACTGCATACATGCGCCCTGAAACCGCTCAAGGTATGTTCATGCTATACCCAGCATTATACCGCCATTTCAGACAGAAATTACCCTTTGGAGCCATTCAAACAGGTAAGGGATACAGAAACGAAATTAGTCCTAGACAAGGAATGATTCGCCTAAGAGAATTTAACATGGCAGAGTTAGAGTATTTCATCGATCCTGAAAATCCTCCAATAGTCGACTTAAATCGTAGAACGGAGATTGTTAGCCTAGTTCCTGATCCAGATGGCCCTCACGCTGGTGAGTCGCGAATGAGTTTCGGAGCCGCGCTAGACGCGGGTATAGTACGTCATCCAACCGTAGCTTGGTTTTTGGCTAGGACCTGGGATTTCTTGGTAGAGGTGGGGATTAACCCAGGAAAGATTCGATTCCGACAACACGCTAGTACCGAAATGGCTCACTATGCAGAAGATTGCTGGGATTGTGAAATACATGGAGAACACGGTTGGATAGAGTGTGTCGGAATCGCTAACCGAACTTGCCACGATTTAGAGAGTCACGAGGCTCATTCCAATACCAAGTCACTTAGGGCTTGGAGGCAATTTGATCAGCCTAGATCTCAAACACTGGACAGATTAGTCCCTAATGGAGCAGTAATTGGCCCAACCTTCAGAGGCGAGGCAGGCGCTGTGGTTGCTGCTCTTGAAGCACTTACCGAATTACCAGATTCTTTACCCTTTGAATTGACATTAGCTAATGGCAATTCAGTGAGTATTGATGAAACCATGGTGGAAAGGAGAATTGAGACCGTTAACGTCAGTGGAGAATGGTTCACCCCTCATGTAATTGAACCTGCATTTGGTATTGATCGCATTATTTGGCATGTTCTTGACCACGCCTACGAAGAAGCCGAAAAGGAAGGAGAGGCTTACGCATACCTCAGACTCTCCGAAGGTATTTCCAATGTGGATTGTGTTGTACTACCATTATTCGACAAAGACGGAATGCCTGAACTAGCAAGAGAAATCACCTCAGCGATTAATGCACTCCCTCATTCTAGGGCCGATATGGACTCGAGTAAATCGATTGGTCGCAGGTATGCGCGGGCTGATGAGATAGGAATCCCTTGGGCATTAACCGTTGATCACACTTCACTCGAAGACGGAAGCGTGACCGTTAGAAGGCGAGATGACCAATTACAGGTACGAGCCTTTGTCGACGAGATTCTAGCACGAATGACTAACGGAACCATGCAAGAATTGTTCTGAATGAATGGCTGTTCCAGTGGAATAAGGCCGCCAATCTTCAAGAGGCTCCAAGACAGGATAAGAGCGTGAGCGAAGCCGCGACCATAGAGGACTGGACGGAGAAATATCGTCCAAGCAGCATGTCTCAGATGGAAGGGAATGATTCACAACTTCGTATGATAGCTCAATGGTTGGATAGATGGTCATCAGGAAAAATTCCAGATAAACGGGGATTGCTCCTAGTTGGCCCACCAGGAGTTGGGAAGACTACTCTTGCTAAGGCAGTCGCGAAAGAACGAGGCTGGTCGATTATAGAATTGAATGCCTCCGAGGAAAGAAATGCTGCCGCCATTCGTAGAGCAGCCACCCGAGGAAGTCAGCATATCTCACTATCAGCATTTTCTACTGGTGGAAATGTTGGTGAGAAAACAGTAGTTTTGCTCGATGAAGTAGACCACTTATCTGGCGGGTTCGCTCAAGTCTCTGAAGATAAAATCGACAAAATTCTCTCACCCGAAGAGGAAGAAAAAGCGACTATTAAGGGTGATTCGGGTGGTAAGGCAGAACTTTTGAATTTGCTCAAGATTACCGAACAACCCGTGATACTGACTTGCAACGATGCAATGAGATTGTGGGGTTCAGGAAGGCAATGGCGTCGTAATAGGGACAGAGTAATGCGATTGGCAGAAAATATCCAATTCAAACGAGTCGGTAAGGTACACATGAGGAGAATTGCACATAGAGTGTTGGATGGTGAGCAACTATCTATGGATCCTGAAGCAGTAGAGGCACTTATCGAAAACAATCCAGGAGATTTGCGCGCATTAGTTCGAGATTTGCAAGCGGCGGCTGCAATAGGCGGAGAACACATCGCTCTAGAGGATGTTAGAGCATTGGCCGAGGTTGCGGAGAGAGATTCACAAATCGATGTGTTCAGAGCGCTTCGAGAAGTTTATTCAGCAAGTAACGGACGAATTGCCAATCAATTGCTAATGAATTCGGATAAAGACCCTGATGAGATGTTAGCATGGTTTGTCTGGAATAACCAATCGGTTTTTGATACTAGAGAATTGGCTGAAATTTCCCAAGCGATGGTGCTTGCCGATCGTGCTTTGGCGACCAAGTTTACCAATAGAGCATATCGTTCGTGGTATTGGGGTTCTTCTCTTTCATCTCAAGCTGCAGTATCTGCAAAAAGAGAAGACTCCGCTTCGGACCCCTTCCTAACTTATCCTAACTTCCTAAGGAGAGGAGGTGAGGCTTGGAGAACCTCTGGTGTTGTAGCATCTTTAGCAGAACAGTCAGGAGCGAGTAAAGCGGCTGTTAGAGAAGACCTCTGGCCAAATCTCCTTGCAGTTCACGATGAATCTCTTGGAGGAAATCCAGAGGACTTTTCTTTGGCTATGAGTTTAGGATTGAGTGGAGAAGACCACCTATCTTTGCACGGGATTCCTAAATCAAGAAGGGAGGCAAAAAAGATTCTCGCCGCATTCGATGAATCGTTACCAAGCGAAGAATGGGAAGAAATCCCTCAACCAACTCA
>DAOJ01000041.1 GCA_002502365.1 Euryarchaeota archaeon UBA106 | reverse complement strand
CTTGCGTCGCATTCCATTGTAAATTTGGGAGAGACGGGAACGCCCGACCTCTAAGCGAGCCTGTAATTCATCATCGGAAGGAGAGACTTCACGCGTTGATGAGGCCTCGACAATCATTCGCTCAGCCTCGGTTAGTGTTTGCAAGACAATTGGGTTGAATGGTAAATCTGGTTCCCACGTTGGACCTAATGAGACTGGAATTTGAACTGGAACTTGCACAGGTGTTGGAGGAGGGGTTGGAATTGGAGGTGGTGGTGGAGTAGCGGGAATGGCAGGGATACTAACTTGAGGGGGTTCAGGCTCAAAAATAGGTTCGAGAATAGGTTCTGGAATTTCGACAGGCATTTCTTCAGGCTCTTCTTCCGCTGGTCCATCGTCTACGAACCATTCAGTTTCAATTTCTTCAACAATTGGCTCTGGTTCTGGTGCTATTGGTTCGAATACCCTAGGGTCATCTGGCAAGGTAGATTTGGAATTTTGATCGACTATCCAAACTGACTGGTCGTCGTGGAAAACCGACTCTTCAGCACCTGATTGAACAGACGTATCGATTCTTGCGGTAGAATGTTCATCCTCAACACTTGCTGGCGGAATTTCCCTTACCGGAGTCTTTGGCACCAAACTCTTGTGTGGTTCAGCGACTTGAATCGGTGTGTCATCTCCGGTTGTTGGCATTCTGTCATTAGTATGCAATGTTCGACTTAATAGACGGCCAAAATTCCCTTTTGGCCGCATAGACTCAGGTAATTCTGGAGGTTCAGTGCCCTCTTCTACATAGTAAAAGCCAGATTCATCTGGTGCTCTTTGATACTCTTCCTCTGATTGCACCTCTGGTAAATCCTCTTCAAAATTCAAACCACCCTCTTCAGCTATCGTTGGTTCCGGTTGTTGTGGGGCGTCCCAGATCTCATCTGGAGTTTCAAATTCATCATTCCAGGTTGTCGGCTCATCTTCATCCTCTTCCTCAACCAGATCCTCTTCTTCATCATCCCAAAGATCCTCGGGTTCATCGTCATCCTCTGTAGTGTATTCTTCAAAATCAGTTGATTCTTCTTCATCTTTATCGAATCGGGACTCTTCAGAAAAATCAGTAAATTCTGATATTTCTTTTTCTGGAATTTCTTCTATAATTTCGGGTTCAGGTTCAATTGGAGGTGCCCTCCATGTCGTTAAGCGATCAAGAGTTCCTCCATCAGAGGGATTATGCCTTTCATCGATTAAATCACGAAGTAATCGAATAACTCTGCGAGGATTACCGTCTGTGTGCTTGTGTATTGCAGATAGTAGACTCGGCCTGATATTCCACTTCTGATTGGCCGAGCGAGATACTCTACGGTCACTCAATGTCTGGATTTGCTTCTCATCTAAATTCAGTAAATGATGAGGGGTGTCGAAGATATCCAAAACCTCATCATCTAATCCCGCTAATTGAGCAGGGGTTAGGACTACCACGACTAATGCCCGAAGTCTTTGGAGTAGAGGGGATAGTCGAGATAGTACCTGGTTCAAATCGACACTTGCGGGATAATCGAAAGCGATCAGTGGTAATGTGCCTGTTTCTTTGTCAAGAATTTCTACCATCTTATCTGAGACTTGTTGCATTGATGGCGGGATTTCAAAGCCACCAAAATGAACTGACAATTCGTGAATAATTCCTTGAACTGGATCATCCGCTTCTGGCCAAAATTGTCCTATGTATGGGCGGCGTGATGTAGTAGAAGCTAGAGCGTTAAGGAATGAGGTTCGGCCCGAGCCACGATCGCCAACTAATAGCAACATTCGTGGCGTTTGGGAAATTAGGTGCTCGCGCCATTCGGATAGTAATTTGTCTCGGCCAACGAGGTATTCTACTCGACTTGGCTCAATAGGTCGGAGATCGAAGGGGTTACCTCGTAATGGGGGTAAATCGAGTACCGACACAGACCCCTCTGCCATTATCAGTCGAGATTAGGGGTTAGTACATAATGTTCACGCATACTCACGCATTAAGATTGTGAAATTAACGTATTTATTTTGAATTTCATAGAATAATTCTACCACACAGGCTCTAAGTAATTCGTTTTTAGTATTGCTCTATTAACGCTTTACTAACGCTTAAGCAATGCGTTAATGATGCGTTAATGGCCAAATTAACGCTTTTTCTCGGCCGAATTCAGCATAAAAATCGAAAAATAGAGTCAATCAGGAGTGACTTATCAGTCATTTTGGAGGATTTAGCAAATAGCCCTCAAGTACCTGTTTTGAACCAAATGACCACGAAGTGCTTAGAACCGGAAGGTTGTCGCAAGGCTTGGTGAAACAATGCCCGTTGACAACAGCCGATTGAGCGGATTCTACAAACTATCAGTTCCTGAAAGGAGAGCCATGCTAGCAGAACTTGCTGGCCTTAGTGAGGAACAAGTCCAGGCATGGGCTGATGCAGAACTAGACGAAGGTACAGCTGACAGAATGATTGAGAATGTTATCGGGAGATATTCCCTGCCAATTGGAGTGGCCACGAACTTCATTATTGATGGAGAACATTACGTGATTCCTTTCGTTGTTGAAGAAGCCAGTGTTGTGGCAGCGGCATCAAACATGGCAAAGAGATGTCAGAAAAATGGCGGCTTCACATCCAACAATACCGATCCAGTAATGATTGGTCAAATTCAAGTCGTTGGTTGCGAAGACCCAGTTGCTTCCAGAGAGGCTATCCTAGCATCTAAGGAAGAATTGATTCAATCCTGTAATGATGTGGATCCGATTCTAGTTAAGTTCGGCGGAGGATGTAAGGATGTAGAGGCTCGAATTATTGAAACCGATTCTGGACCTATGATCATTGTTCACATCTTAGTAGATTGTAGAGACGCTATGGGTGCAAATGCAGTCAATACAATGGCTGAAACTATCGCACCAAGAATTGAGAGCATATCAGGAGGAACTGTAATTCTGAGAATCATCAGCAATTTAGCCGTTCACAGGCTTGCACGAGTAAGTGCAACCTTCACTCCAGAAGAGATGTCAGATTCCGGAAATGATGCAGCCAGAGGGGCTGAAGTAATTGAGGGGGTTCTGCAGGCCTATCACTTCGCAGCTGCAGACCCATTCAGAGCGACTACCCATAACAAGGGCATAATGAATGCAATATCGCCTATTGCAATAGCCTGTGGACAAGACTGGAGAGCTGTAGAATCGGGAGCACATTCCTATGCAGCACATGAGCGAACATATGGTTCAATGACACATTGGGAAAAAGATTCGAATGGCAACCTGGTTGGCTCTATTGAAATCCCGATGGCTGTAGGATTAGTAGGTGGAGCAATTAGAATCCACCCGGGTGCTCAAGCTAATGTTGCACTACTAGGTATCAATTCAGCAGATGACCTAGCCAAGGTAATGGCTGCAGCAGGACTAGCACAAAATCTGGGAGCACTTCGTGCTTTAGCCACAGTGGGAATTCAAGCAGGCCACATGAAATTACATCTGCGCAATATGATTGCAAGTGCTGGAGCATCGGCAGATGAAATCGAACCTGTTGCAGCAATCGTAAGAGAAAGCGGAGACAGGATTACAATGGCAACCGTCGAATCTGCTTTACAACAAGTTCGTGGTAATTGATTACTCATCAACTTGAGAAGCTTCCATAGCTAAGGCTTCCTCAGAAGGAGCCTCAGAGAATTCTTCTATTGTCATTTGTTCATCTGACAGGGAAGCGGCTAACTGAGCACTGGTCAGACCTGCCTTTGCGGCTTCTGCCCTAAACCACTCCCTAACCTTCTGATATTCAACTTCAGGGCAACCGAAGTATTCTGCGAATCTTCGGGTAGTGGTTAATCGTCGAGTCAATCCATCTCTACGCCTATCAATGAATCCAAAACCGGCTAACTCCCTTACCCTATCATATGCCTTGGGGCCTATCATGTCCACAAGTTGTGCTTGCTTCATGGGCTGGTGATATGCGATAAGTGCTGCAGCAGGAAGCAATCTAGCTGGGACATCTGGCCTTACGGATTCCGGTAAGTGTGAAGAAAGGGTTGGCCTTACCTCGAAAATCCACCTTCCTGCAACTTCTGTCAATTGTAATGCAGAATCTCTTCTGCGCTTTATCGTTGATCGTAAATTTTCCAGCGCTCCGGAAACCTCTGAACGAGTTTTGCCAGTCTGTTCCATCAACTCCTCAACTGTCATTGAGCGGCCTGAACTAAACAAAATTGCTTCCAAGATGGTGGATAATTCAATCGATTCAGACATCGACTTCCACCTCCATCTCTGGTTTAGGATTGATTTTTTCAGTTAGAACGTCAAAATCTTCGAAATCGGGATGTAAATCTTTTATCGAAATCAAGCCATTTCGACCCGATTGTTGAGTTAAATCGGCATAACCTCTGTGTGTCAGAAATAATGCAGATACCAAAGCGGTAACCTGCGCTTCCGCTTCTGCTTCATCAAACTCTAAGCCTCCTTCAACAGATCTATCTCTGAGGTATGTTGCAATATCTTTCAGGTCTACTGCCATATCACCCTCGTCAGACCTATCTCTCAGAGCGTTCCATGTTCGACGAAGATCCGCTTCCAAATCTTCAATGTGTAGGCTGCCTGAAAATCTCGCCCTTGCTTTAGCGTGAGCTTCTCTTCTTTCTTTTGCGATTTGTTCTCTTAGTTTCAAATCCTCTGAAATTTGTTTTGCGCTCTGCAGCCCCATTAGTAATTCACCAAGAGTCACAGGGCGACTTTCTTCTCTGTGTATTCGACCCTCAAACATGGATGGTAGGACTGTGTCTGCAGCTCCGGTCATTACCCCTACAGAGAAATTGTAATCATCTTCGCTGAATTCTGTTTCCCAGCCACTGACATCGAAGTCTAGGAAGTCATCTTCCAATTCATCCCAAGCGCGGTCCTGTCTTTCGATAAGTGTCGAGGCTTGACCACGTAGAATTTGCCAAGCCATACGAATTAAGCGTCCACAAGTGGGTAAATCGATGTTATCAGTTGTCTTGATTCTCTCTTCAAACATTTCCAAGAAACTAGTCAGATTAACATCCCAAGGATCTAAGTCTTTTGATCTGAATAATTGGAATACTAATGCGACCGAACGGTCAAAAGGGTCGATTAAGAACTGATGTTCTGCTTCCTCTAAACTTGCTAATTCGACCAGACGATCTAGATAACGGCTAGTTTCGAGATCCTCTTCACCTTGTAGTAGCCTTGTGACAATGTCATCCCGCATAGCAGTAGCATCGAAGACTGTCATTCTTCTCTCTCCAACTCCTGCTCGATTACAGCCGTACTTTCAATATCTGCTTCATCTTCCTCTTCTTGTGGAATTGCAGCTTCTTTCTCAGCAATGTCTTCATTCCATTCTTCTGTTCTTTCTTTGAGTGAAGACATGGTTGATTCGTTAGAATCATTGGATTCTTCTTCCATCTCTTCAGAGACTTCCACACCTGCTCTGTCGGCAAGACCGCCTAAACTCAATGGACGATCCATCGGCTCTGGAACTTTTGGCATAGTCTCAGCATTCGGTAAGTTAGTCATACCTTCCTTCGCTGTTTGCGCCTCCTTCAGAGCCTCTTGCTCAGCCTCGAATTCTTCTCCAAGTTCGATAGCAGCGGCTCTGTCAAAGTCTGCAATTCGACGGCTACATCCATCTCCAGCGTGGGTGATTCCGATGTGGTGGTCGGCTAAAGTCAAGCTGACCTTTCTTAGGGTAACCATGATGAATTGGGCGTGTGTACTGCGGATTCTGCAGAGTGTTGCAATTCTTTCTGCGTTGAATGGATCTAGATTTTGGTCTACCTCATCGAAGTAATAGAATGGGCTCGGTTCGTAATCTTGAATCGCGAATACGAAAGCAAGTGCGGCCATTGATTTCTCTCCTCCGGACAAGAAACTTCGTTGAGTTCTCTTACTCTTTCCAGGAGGTATGCAAGCCATTCTAAGACCACCCTCAAATGGATTCTTTGTATTTTCAAGTTGCAATTCTCCTTCGCCACCAGGCTGTAACAACTTGTAGGCTCTGGTGAAATTTCGATTTACTTCGTTAAAGACTGCAAGAAGTCTTGTCTTTCTCTCGTCTTCGAGTTGCTCTGCTAGGCTTACTAGCATAGCATGCCTTTCTTTGCAGAGTTTTCCATCGGCGACTAGGCCTGCAATTCTCTCTACTGTGGTATCGTAGTCTTCTATCGCAAGCATGTTGACGTCGCCGAGTTGGCCGAGGCGGCGCTCTAGGCCCTGCACCCCCTTCTCCGCCTCGGCCACTGTTGGCAGTTGAATTTCTGAATCAGGAAGTGAAATTTGATTTTCAGAGAGGTCTGTCTCCAAATCAATCAATGTCGCTTCCTTGTTACGAATACTCTCAACAAGACCCTCTAGTCTTGATTTGATGGCTTCACGCTGAGTTTGCATCTGTTCCACATGAGCTCTCAAACTCGCACGTTCATCGACGATTTCGTCCTTACGTGCGCTGAGAATTTGATGTTCTTCATTAAATTGGGATGCTTGTAATTTGAGTTCTTTGAGACTTTCTTCGGCCTTCTGAATGGATTCATCAAGCTGCTTAATTGCTGCTTCGGCCTCAGATACAATCTCATTTTGCCTTGCCACGGAACGGGTCAAGTCGTTTTTGCGCTCTTCGAGAACCTTGAGTTTCTCTCCTCCAGTGAGAATTTCAGACTCTGCCCTCAATTTTGTCCTCTCAGCCTCAGTCCTAGTGTCCTGAGCACTTCGCAAGATTTGCGAGAGGTGGTCTGGTGTGTGATTCTGCAATGCCTCGGCCGCATGTTGACGGGCCTCAACTGCGGCCTCGTATTCAGTTTCGGCATTAACTGCTGCTTCTGTTGCCAATTTACTGGCAGTTTCCAACTTTTGATGCTCGTTTCGGGCATCAATAACCTTCTTTGAGATATCATCGACTTGTTTCTGAGCAATCTTCACATCAGCTTTCCAGTTTCTAACTTTGACCGAGTGATCACTATCGTCAAGTCCGTGAATTTGATTTCGAACTTCATTCATGTTGTCACGGATTTCTTTCAATGCCGCCTCAACAGTAGAATATCGAAGATTAGCTCTCTCAACTGCTGATTCGAGTTTTTCCATACCAGCACCGACTGCACCGGCGCCTCCGAATGAAGGGCGAGCACCCTTGTTTGAGGAACCACCAGTCATGGCACCTGTAGCTTCAACAATTGAACCATCTAAAGTGACCATCCTAACCCCACCCATGTTGCGGCGAGCGACATCCATCGACTGAACAATTAGTGTATTTCTACAAGCGAAGCGAACTGCGGTTTCTATCTCTTCATCATAATCTAGCAAATCATGGGCGAATCCAATAATTCCCGGATTACGAGCTACCATTAGAGCTCGTCCTTGAGCGCGAGAGGCATTGATTTTGTTGAGAGGAAGAAATGTGGCTCTCCCTCCTCCATTTGCTCCAAGCCACTTTATGCAACTTGCCGCAACCTCATCATTACTGACTACTATGGAATTCATTCCACCGCCGAGTGCGTATGCAAGTGCTTCTTCGTGTCCGGCTTCTTTGGGAGAAGTTAGTTCGCCTAGAGAACCAAGAATTCCCCTGATTTCTCCGCTTTCTCGGAGTTTAGACAAAGCCCGCAATGTGACTGCAGAACCAGGTTTTGATGCCCTCGCCTCTTGCGACGCTCTAGCGCGATCGAGCGAACGGTTTGCTGCTCTGAGTTGTTCTTCTGCGCTATCTCTATCCTCCCGAAGGGCGACTTCCTGCTTCTGTAACTTGGTTAGTTTTACAGCCAAAGATTGCCTGTCTTCAACCGGCTTTTCTTCTTGTAAATCCTCACCAGTGAGTTCTAAATCATCCCTTTCTAGAGAAACAACTTCGTATTGTTCCTCTAAATCCGC
Organism: Euryarchaeota archaeon UBA106; assembly: GCA_002502365.1. Lineage (GTDB taxonomy): Archaea > Thermoplasmatota > Poseidoniia > Poseidoniales > Thalassarchaeaceae > MGIIb-O1. Next base: position 7,434 of record DAOJ01000041.1, on the reverse strand, counting down.
TAAATTATCCGATGCTATTCTTTCTGCCTGTTCGGCTCGATCGGATTCCAAACGTGCATCCGCCATTTTGGTCTGAGCTTTATTCAGCCCTTCGTTAGCCAATCCGAGAGCGCGATTCAAATCGCGAGAATGTTTGTCTCCAGATTCGATTGCCTTTCGAGCCTCTGTTTCATCTAACTCAGCCTTTTCAAGTGCTGAGTCGGCATCTTGGACCGATTGTTTTGCCGCCTCAACTTCTGCGACTAATTGTTCAACTGCAGCCTGTGCTGATTCTAAGTCCGATTGGAAAATTTCAATCTCATCAAGCGCATCTTCAGATGCTCTTTTTTGATCACCAATTCGATCTCGGCTAGTTTCAACTTCTATTTCCAAAGCACGAATTTGATCCATGACCGCTTTGGATTCACCTGTTGCCATATCTTCGAGTTCACGAGATACATTGACCAATTCTTCTTCAAGCTCTAAAAGTCGAGATTCGTTACTCCTTACACTTTCTCGAACCTTGTTACTCTTTTCTTGATACTTCTCATGATCCTCATGAAGCATACGAATCTCGTCTACTCGATTTCGATACTTAGCTTGAGCCAAAACGATTCTGGCTTGATCTAACTGTTCCTTCAAGTCACGATACTTTAGCGCCTGTTCACGTTCTTTCTCTAATTTCTTGAGGCGGGTCTTTTGATCCGACTCGAACAATTCGATAGTCTCAATATCATGTTCCACTGCTTTGCGCTGGTTATTCGCCGAACGAATTTCTGAATCATAAGCTGTTACCCCCGCTACCTCTTCTAGGACGCCTCTACGCTTCCAATCTGTCATAGTCGCAAGATTGGTGACGTCACCCTGGAGAACTATGTTGTAGCCGTCACCATGCAACCCTGCCTCTGCAAGAGTTCGGCGCATTTCCGTTGCGGTTACGCTTCGCTCACCTATTCTGTAGGAAGAAATTGGTTGATTTTTCCTGTTCAATCGCACCGACCTAGTGAACGAAACCTCGTCTTCTGCGACTCTCAGTCTTCTACGACCATCTATCTCTGGATTATTAGCAAAAACTAGAGTTACCGACATATGTCGAGCAGGTTTCCCCCTCTTGCCTCCATTGAAAATCAAGTCGGCAACATTGTCCGCTCTCATGACTTTGGTAGAACGTGTACCTAGTACGAATTGTATCGCATCTCCTGAATTGGACTTTCCTGAACCATTGGGACCGGTTATAGCCGTAAATCCCTCATCAAAGGGTATGGTAATTTCACCACCAAATGACTTGAAGTTCTCAACTTCTATTCTTAGTAAGTGCATCCCATCACCTAAATGACGTAGGAAAATTACCCTACGGCATTTCCGCCGTGCCTCATTGAAGACTATGAAGGTTGAGGCTGCCAAACGATTAGAATAGCGATTGTAGACACTAGTTTTGAGCGCCGCAGTAGTAGATTATGGATGGATAATCTTCAATGCAAATCAGCCTGACGAAGGAACATGGCAGGCGATGCTTCCAATCGCGACCTGCCTCCAGTCGACGTAGCGGTTATTGGCTCGGGCATCGCTGGACTGTTTCTGGCACTGAGATGTTTTCGAGCCGGTTTATCTGTTGCAATAATTACCAAAAAGAGCCTTTCAACATCGTCTACGAATTGGGCTCAAGGAGGTATCGCAGGCGTCCTCGATGTTGATAATCAAGCAGCGCTCGAGGCCCACGTTCAGGACACTATAGCCTCAGGTGGAGGTCTTTGTGATGAGCAAGTTGTGCGTTCGGTAGTTTATGAGGCAGCGTCTCGAATCAAAGATTTGGTAGATCAAGGAGTTCAATTCGACTTGAGCGCTGAAGGGATTTATGACTTGACTAGAGAAGGAGGTCATTCAGAACATAGAATCCTACATTCAAGAGACCGTACTGGTGCTGAAATCGAACGGGCCTTGACGGAGGGAGCCGCTGATGAATATGAATCTGGACTGAGAATTTTTGAGGACTGGATGGTTTTAGATTTGGTTCGAAGAGATTTGCAAAGACCAGAAAAAGGAGTCGCGGGGCTTTGGTGTTTGGCCCCTGATGGCAAGGTATACACCTTGGCATCACGTTGTGTCGTTTTAGCATCGGGAGGTGCAGGTATGCTTCATCTTGCGACAACAAATCCGCCTGTTTCGACTGGAGATGGTGTGGCTATGGCGCATAGGGTAGGAGCAGATATTTCCGATATGGAATTTATTCAATTCCACCCAACAGCATTAGCAATAGATTCTCAACATCCATTCTTAATTACCGAGGCTATGAGAGGACATGGTGCGATTTTATTGACCCGTTCCGAATACAAAGAATGGAAACATACTGATGGTTTCCCCTCTGATTTTTCTTACATGAATCGATATTCAACTAAGGGTTCATTGGATACTCGAGATGTGGTAGCAAGGGCGACTGATACAGAATTAAAGAAAAGTGGAGATTCACATGTGCTTTTGGTAACAGAACACCTAGATGTACAGGAGATCCGTGAAGAGTTTCCAACGATTGCTAACAAGTTGGCTGAATATGGAATCGACTTGGGGCCTGATCCGATTCCTGTACGTCCCGCTGCACACTATCTTGTTGGAGGAGTGAAGGTCGATGAAAAAGGAAGAGCACTCCATGAAAATAATGCTCTACCAGGATTATATTCGATTGGAGAAGTTGCTAGAACTGGACTTCATGGGGCGAATCGCCTCGCTTCAAATTCGTTACTTGAGGCAGTGGTTTATTCGGAGAGGGCCGCTGCCGATATTATCTCAAGATATGAAGACAATTTACTTCCAGACATCGTCGATAACATTGCATATTGGAGAGGTGAAGACCTCGAAGAATTGTCCGATCATGGAGCGCTACAAAATGATTTATTGTCTGTTAGAACAATGATGACCAACGATGTTGGCTTGGTTAAGTCTGATTCTAGATTGTACAGAGCTAGAGATAAGATTGCAAAAATTAGAGCAGATGTCGTTCCAATATGGCATGCAAATAAACCGACCCAAGCGATGGTAGAATTACGCAATCTAATAATTTGTGCCGAATTGGTAATCGAAGCCTCGATTGCTAGGAGAGAGAACGTTGGCCTCCACTACAATGTTGATTGCGAGTAATTACGCAAATTCACCGGATCTCTCCACACCTTTTACCAATGCATAGAGTGACTGATTAACCGGTGTTGGGATACCAAGCGACTCCCCTCTCTCTACAATAGCGCCACAAAGTGAATCGATTTCTGTGGCGCGTCCAGCCATCAGATCTTGTAACATTGAGCATCGATTTTCAGATGTTGCTTCAACCACCTTTCGAAGATGTTCTTCCAAATCTAAATCTCCTAAATCGACTCCAGATGCTCTGGCTATGGCTGCTGCTTCTAGCATGGCAGACATCGCTTGTTGCCATAGTTCAGGCACCTCAATAAGAGCTCCATTCCTAACTCCCGCTATAGCGCATACAGGATTAATTGCAACATTCAACAGCAGTTTATTCCAAACAATATTTTGTACATTATCACTCCATATTGGATTGAGATTGGAATACTCAAAAACCTGCAATAATTCTTTGGCTAATTCTGGGATTTCTCCTTCATCGAGACTTCCCATCTGGATATTACCACGACCAACCCAATGGACCCCTGATTCTCCGTCTTTCCATGCACCGTGGGTAATGGCACCACCAAGGGTTCTTTGTCGGCCCAAACGATGTGCCAAAATCTCTGAATGACCTAATCCATTCTGTAGGCTGATTGCTAATCCAATAGGAGTTAGGGTTTCTTCTGCTATCTGAGCTAAAACTGAAGTTGACGAGGCTTTACCACAAATTATCGCAATATCACAAGTATTCCGAATATCTTCAGGAATTGGCCCACTCTGACTATCAATTACACTAAACCGATCAGGAGGTATCATCTCTATCGTGCCTTCAGGGGTGTGAAGAATCAAACCAATCATTTCGAGATTGCTTGCGGCTTGACCACGAGATACTGCAACTAGATCTGTATCGGTATCGGAAAGTGCACCGAGAATAACTCCGCCGATTGAACCTACTCCTAGAACTGCGATTCGCATCTACTCACACCCATCAACTGGACAACGAGCAGCTAGATTGACGGTTATTTCACCATCCTCTACAGTAAACCAAACTGAACGATACAAATTGGTTGAGCCTACAGCCTCTATGATCATCATTAACTCTGAGTTTGGAGCGATTTCGTTCGGTATAGAAACCGACCATACATCGGAATTAGGAGAGTCACCTGTCCAACTTACTGTAACGGGGAGTGTCTTATTCATTCGGTTGGAAATTATGTAATCGGTAGAGGACAAATGCTGACCTATATCTCCTTCAATTAATACAACATCATCACCTTCAGAAATCACATAGGAGCGAATTAATATTCCATCTTTACAGAATGCTAGCCATCCTTCAGACTCAAAGAATAGAGTCCCATAGCCAGAACTACTAGATGGGACTCTAATTGAGGAACGGTTAGAAAATGAATAATTCCAATTTGTATTTGTTTCCATCTCTGGAATTACTTCGGTTGATGGACAAAATGCACTCCCCTCACTGGCATAAGTGATAGTGTAATTGCTGTTGCCAGAAAACCAATCGGGTATTTTCCATCCTGAATCCGAAATCTGAAGTTCCGCTTCAGTTCCATCAACCGGCATCCACCAAATTATTCTTTCACCATCTTCGAAATCGAGTGCTAGTGCTGGCCCCATAACACGTCTGTATTCGTCAACATATGGAGAGGATTGCAAGGCACCCTCGTACCCTCTAAGACAAACATCATGCAGTCCAGGGCTTGTCAGATTGGTGTTATTTTCGAATTCCCAATATGGATTACTCAGAACTAATGTTGCATTACGGTTGTCGACTTTCTGGACGCTCATACATATTCTAGGCGTCTTAGTATCTTCGACTAGTATCCAAAGTGGATCTATTGGAGATGTGGCGTCTGGGTTTCGAAGGACTATCAGATGCTCATCAATATGGCCGTTTACATCTACCAGAATCCTTAGCCACATCGAAGTATCAGGAATTAGAGTTGGATTATTCTGAGCAATATTCATTGGAGTAATTGTGACACTCAATTCCCCAGGAGAATTCTGGGTTATATCATCAAATCTGTAAATCCCATTATCATTAAACTGATCAGAACTAATTTGCCAAGACTGCGAATTTTCCCCTTCAATTCTGAGTTGTAACCATCCAGACACAGGTTTGAGCCCTTCCGGAGTTAGATCTAATGTCAAGTTGTAGGTCTTGGATAGATTCAATTCGATTTCATGTTCCCATTCAGATGTGTCTAGACCTTCATCCCATTCAGTTATCGCAAAAGATGGGTTCAAACCAGGAAAGCCCATAATCAGAACGAACACAAAAATCGCGCCAAAACCACTTAATTCTTGATTTGAAGGCACTAATGATTCGTCCACTACTAGTGGAGGTGGAGAGTTTTCAGGACTAAATCGACGCATTGCCGCGATTGCAGCAATCAATAACCAAGGTAAATATTCAGTATTTGCGAAAATGAATACCATAGCACCAAGCATTAGGATGAAAAATCCAGTTTGGCGGTTTCCATCCGACATTTCAGCAGGACCGATTAGGGCATGCAGTAAGCGATCACCAGGGAATCCAGGAATTGGAAGTAGCAGAACCCATCCGATTAGGGTTAGGCCAATACCTGCGAGTCCTGTCGGATGTATCCATTGTAATTTTATCAACAAATCATCACCTAACCAATCTAATGTTAGAATTGTAATCAATGTATTACTAGTGAAACCGATTGGAGCCTGTGAAGAAAGCGCAGGGGGTTCGAGAGGAGTTAAATTAATGCCAATAATTGTTAGAAATGAGCCTGAAACGAATAAAATAAGTGGCACAGAAAGCTCGATTATTGCAAGAACTCTCCTATTTGGGATTGGTATTAAATCGGCTCTACGTTGACTCAACAATCCTGCTAGACCGAAAGGCCAACTAATTGCCAGAATTGGAAATGCTATAGGAACTACATGACCAATATTGAGACCATGTTTTTGGGCAATTCGACGGCGTGTTTCGCTTGCTATGGCCAGTACAAGCATAAGTGGAATAGTAAAGAAAATCATTGACTCTCTTAGCAGTTCAGAGTCAAGTTCAGTCGAAGTTGAATCTAAGCGGCCCAACCAGGTGCTTCCAATCATTGTAAGGAAACCAGCCATCATTAACCAAACAAGAGATAGTTGCCAATTTGCAATGATTTGAGGGCTCACGGGATAATTTGAGATGCTAAGAATTGGAGGATTCCCCCTATCCAACATAGAAAGATACCCTAATGGCTCTAATTCTTTATTGAGTTGAATCAGGGCTTCAGAATCAGTTCTTCCACTCTTAGCACGGACTTCCCACGCTTGACGTGTCATTACTTCGTCGCCCAAATCGAAGTATCGATGAATTATGTGCAGAAGTAAATCCTGCTGAGTCCAAGCAGTATGATCGAGTACTATTGGCTCGGCTTCGGACATACTACGCAACCACCTTTGGTGGTTGCGAACTCATGCACCCACCTATCAAACCGCGTAATCGAGGTTGACTTACTTGTTCTTGAATCGCTTGAGGCGGAAGGTCTCTTCACGCTCCATTTCTTCCAACCTAAGTTGGATGAATGTTTGAGCCTCTTTCATCTCAGGAATGACCTTGAACTCAAGCGCGTTTACACGGCGCTTGGTTGCTTCAATCTCTTCTAGGAGTCGCTTCAGAGTAGCCTCCATTTCTGCGGCTTTGACTATCTTGGCGATTAACGAAGAATAGGCGTCTGCAGCCTCATCTATGTACGGAGAACCACCGATTAGACCGGTTCCTCGCTCTTCGATTGTGGAGGTCAGATTCTGCCCTTCTACCTGAGGAACTACGACACCCATGATGTTTCGGCGGCTAACTTCGACTTCCGGTGAAGCCGAGTTTGCAATTGCTGCACTCTTCACAACTAATCCACCTTCGATGGCGCTAGCCAAACTGATGGCTTCTACCGCTTCTCGATATGTGCCGACGAGTTCCTCTCTTGCACTAATCATCTCAGACAACAAAGTTCGGAACTCGTGGAATAAACCATCCCGCTTCATCTTCAGTAGATTGTATCCACTTGAGGTCTGCTTGATGCGTCGCTTGAGGTTGATTAGCTCGGACCTGGTTGGTTTAATGTCCAATGCCATTTTTTCACCTCCTCATCGACTTGTTATTCGAGAGTTTCACTCCTTCTTTTCGGTTGGGTGATACTTGTCAATCCACTTCTGGTCTAATCGAACGAGATACTTCGTATCGATGTTGGTTAGTAGATTCCATGCAAGGTCAAGAGTTCCTTCACCGATTGAACGATCTTCGTCACGGCTCTGTCGCAAGAACTCATTTTCGAAAATATCAGCGAACTTCAGTAACTGAAGGTCACG
>DAOJ01000096.1 GCA_002502365.1 Euryarchaeota archaeon UBA106 | reverse complement strand
GCATTAGCATCTAGTTCCTTGAAATCATGCGATTCCTCAGGAGATGGAAATTTCCTCAAATCTTCTGAATTACCATCAGAATGTTCTCTATCGAGATTTGGAATAATTCGTAATTTCTGGGCGAACTTTTCTATGAATGACTCAGCCATTGTATCGCCTCAGTGTAAGGTCTCCAGTTGTGGCTGAATCACTGTATTGTGAGCATGTCTGCAAACTAGTATAATCAACACACCGGCTATAGCCCAGTAAATTAATTCTGAAGAAATCAAAAATACCAAAGAGGCGACACCAAGTATGACCATTTCGATTAGCATCTTTAGAGTAAGATAGCGGTCTTTTGACCAATTCCTACCCCTGGCTTGACCAAATAGCCAAGCAGTATAGATTCCCGTTAATGTAGCTAAAGGAATGCCAGCGATTGCTAGGTAATCGAGATAAGTTCTGTCTAGATCAAAGAAAATTACTGCGCCGCTACAAGCCAATACTGCTCCAAAGGCACCCAAGATATAGGCTCCTTTTACTAGCCACGAATCCCAATTTGGTCTCAGTAATACGTAGAGGAATCTCTCAGGTTTGTCAAGGTCCTTTATCAAAAGAAAACCTGTTAATCCCAGGAAAATCGTACTACCAATTATCAATTGCCACCATAATTCATCGGTCATTTCGATTAATCCTGCAAACATTGCTAGCATAGCAACCAAATATGCTCCTGAAGCAATCGCCTTGGTTACTATGTATGCAGAAACTTCCCATCCCCAAAGTATGCCTTTAGAGGGCTGGTCATAGCTTCTTTTCGGACGCTCAGCCTGTTCGTCTAGGCGTTCCATAACATCTCGAATAATGGCGCGATCTCGCGGATTTGCAGCTCGAGCCTTCTTTTCGAGTGCCAATTGAACGATCATCGAATTTGTATCCGATGCTCCCAATCTAGAGTCAGCATACTTGGCAAAATGACCAACTCCCGCCGCTTGGTCAGTCCAGAGGTATTCTCCTGAGCGTTCAGTGGCGTGAGGGTTGAGAATATCATCACTGGTTTCGACATAGAATACGTTGGGTTTTGCTCCAGACTCTGGCTTTCGAACAGTCACTTCATGTTCACTTACATAATTAGATATTGACGAATTAGGATCATCAAGATCGCCTGAAATTATTGCTTCAACAGGACAAACTACCACACAAGAGGGTTCGTAGGAATTTTCTATTCTATGTGCGCAATAATTGCATTTTGCCGCGGTTCCCTTGTTTGGGTCGATGTATAATGCATCGTAGGGGCAAGCTTGCATACAAGATTTACAACCGATACAGCGGTCATCATCGAAATCGACGATTCCATCCTGACGGGTAAAAAGAGCAGTCGTTGGACAGATAGTGGTGCAGGGTGAATCTTCACAATGATTGCAACGGTGAACGCTAAATTCTCGAGTCACATCAGGATAGGTGCCTTTCTCAATATACTTGACATGGGTCCTGTTTACCCCTATTGGGACATCGTGTTCTGACTTACAAGCGACGGTACAGGCATGGCATCCTATGCACTTACGATTATCAATAACGAAGCCGAAATTAACCACGTCATCACATCTTTGGGCTACGCCCAATAATTCGCTGGTCGACCATTCACCCAATAATCATGCCCACGATTGCACCGCCTGCGAGCCATGCACCGAGGGCTGAGCCTATGTTTCCAAACGCGGTCACAAGCAGCACCTTTCCTACGCGATTTTTATAGAACAAGCTGTAATTTTGTAGCGCTAAAAACTCCGTTGCATCTCCTCCAGTAGGGGCTGCTATCTTCAGTTGGGTATATCCCGCGAACCAACCTGCTGCTAAAGTCGGATTCAAACTAGTAATCGGGCTAGCCAATGCTCCAACTAATATTGAGAGAGGATGCCCTCGGGCTAATGCGACACCTAATCCTGCTAGTATTGCATTTGCCGCAGTCCAATACCAGATTGTATCTTTCAAGGCTTCAGTTTCTCCATTCCAAAATAGGTAGCCAACTACAGATAGGAGGAAGATAGGAATAGCCCAAACCACAATCTTAGGCCAAACGGGTTTAGGCGGCTCTGAAGATAATTCACTTAGTTTTGATGTGGTCTCCATAGGGGGCTTCTGTAGGTGTTCGATTATTCCATTTATGTGGCCTGCGCCGACAACAGCCAGAACTTTTCCTTTCCCTCTGATTTGTTGAATTCTACCAGCTAAAAACGCGTCTCTCTCATCAATCAAAACTTCTCCAGCACGCGGAGCCGCCTCTCTTGCTTCTTCCATCATAGTTGTCAATAAATCGGAGTCTTCGACTAATTCATCGAGGTCAAATTCTTCATCGTCGTCTTCCCATAGCAGGGCATTCAAAACTCGCCATTTTTCTCTTAGGCCCATTTTTCTCCAAGCCCTTCGCAGGGTGATAACCACATCTCTGTCGATAAGGGCGTGATCTATTCTATTCTCCTTAGCCACCTCGATAGCCGCGAGTAATTCAGCTCCGGGTTTTTCTCCTGTTTCCATGCCCATCCGTCTCTGTTGTGCGGCCAGAGCAGATTGTAGCAAGATCATCGAAGACCTTCCTTCACTGATTATTTTCAATAGGTCGTCATTATCTAAGTCGTCAGGCTGTTGTAATGATTTTAATCTAGAATCACAGAGCTCAACAGCAACCAAGTTTGGTTTCCATTCCTCTATTTGTTCTCTAACTAATGCCACAGATGCAGTACTAACGTGAGCCGTTCCGATGATTCGTAAATTATCATCGATATCAACTATATTCTGCCCC
>DAOJ01000080.1:813-4383 GCA_002502365.1 Euryarchaeota archaeon UBA106 | reverse complement strand
CACGACCCTTTGGTGGTAAATTCGAACATCACAGCGACTTGGACCCTCAACTTCTCCATATCAGATTACTACGGGACTGAGCATCTTATCCATCCAGGTTTGGGTATTCGAAAGCAAATTGACACTTATCTTGGGGATGGTGATGAATATCTCAATCAGAGTGAAATTGATCTATTCACGCCATATTTGGAGAATCGCGTATGGATTAATTCCGAAAGCTCGGGATGCTGCATGCTTGACCACGAAGCATTCGAACCAACCAATATCACAATCATCGCCAACCCACCAAGTCCGGGTCCTGTGATGTCCCGAAATGGTTCGTGGGGCTGGATTGAAGTGGTAGAACTCGTAGGTACTACTGATGGTCGTAGTACTCGCCTGCTCGACCTGCCCCGTACTGGCGCCGCAGTCGAAGAAGTGCCTCTCACAATCTTTCTCCCTAGCTCATATGAATATCGCTACTCAGTGATGTCAGATGTAATCGAGGGATCCCCTGGCGAGTTCACGGTCAATCGCTCAGCCGTTCCAGTAGCCAGTGATATTCGAGTTAGTATTGGGACAAATATAGCTCCAACAGTTATCGCAGATCGCCTAGGTAGTAGTTCTCAGATCCCCCTTGATAAACCAGTAACTTACGAGGTTGATTGTCAAGATAGCCATCTGGATGAAACAGAAATTTTTTGGACATTTAGCAATAATGAGTCAATTGTTCTAACTAGTGACCAGCCTTTTATTTCAATAACTCCATCAGAACATAATTTCAGCCATGGCGAAGTGCTAAGTGCAGTAGTTCAATGTGAGGATTATTTTGGATTAGTCAGTAGTTGGTATGAAAATATAGTAATTGATGGCGAATCTCCTATATGGAGTGCTTATTTTTCCTCACTTTCTAATGATAATCAAGTCACTTTAATCGATGTTAGTGACGGAATAATTGAACTTGCTAGTGAAGACGTTCTCGACATCAATATAACCGCATCAGATAATTCTGGTCTAGATACTACTATTGAGATAACCAGTAATCGTTCCAGTGGATGGAGGCATCTAGATTGGAACAACATGTTCGTACAGAGCCGTTTCCCCCAAGGAGATAATGTCAATAATATAAATCTCAATATTGATGTTCGACATCAAGAGAAGCCTTCTTCCACTTACAGCTTAGAAATGACCGTAGCAGATAATGCTGGTAATTCAGTCACAAAAGAATGGACAATTCTAGTTCTTGATGGCGCTGGACCCACTATTCTTCCGGAGATCTACTCCAAGGGTGTTCTTCTATCTCCTGAAGAACCAGCTAGAGCAGGCGAAACTATAACACTTAATCTGACTAATTCTTATGATGACCTCGATTCAATTAATCAAACACGATGGACTTTCATTCTAAATCAGGAGTCACAATTCGAAAATAAATCATTTTCAGATATTCATTTATTCCCTATTTCGCCACTAGAAGCGGGAAGTCATTGGTTTGAATTATACGCTTGGGATTCAAAGGGGAATATGGATATGTTATCATTTCCTATCACGGTACAACCTTCTTCAGGAATTGACATTCAGATATGGAATGTAAGTTATGAAGGAATACCAACAGTAGGCGAGACTCTAGAAGTTCATGTAATTGTCCAAAACCTTGGCGGAGATCCTGCAGCAGGAAGACTTTGTAGTGGAGAAATTTGTTCAAATTACATTAACGTTCCATGGGCTACATCTACTGGTCCAGGTGTAATTGGAATCACACTTGAAATTCCACTTGAGAGGCCTGGAGAAGTGCCACTAAGATTCGAGTGGGATGAAAATAACCCAGATGAAGAATCGATTATTACAATTAATTCAGATATCATAGTTAATCCTGATTCAGGACCTCTACAAGTAGTTCTTGCAGTATTTTTGATTCTGGCTGGATTAGTTATTGCAGCAAGAATGTTGTGGGGTCCAAAATCCGACGACGAATAACACTAGACTACAATTGTTCTAGAATCAAGGTACAAACAACCGTTTGACTCTTGACCTAAACACCTTGGTATGGGTGTATGGTATTACCACCGGACCATGCTGACAGGGTTATTGCTCAGCATCGTTCTAGGGTTGAAAAAGTGTCAATGATGGGTACTTTGGTACTGATTTCATCAGCAGGCTGGTGGCTACTCCCGGCAATGGATGGGAGTGTGGAGTTACTCCCTAGAATGGGGCCTGTTATTGCAATTTTTATCTCTTCATTGATGCTGATGGATTTGATTGATTATGGGCCAATTGAGCGCTCCAGAATAGCAATCATATGCGGACTTTCATGGCCAATGGTGATGGCTATGGCTATCGATTCATTGGGTCAAGGAGATAGGGCAATTGCCACTGCTATTCTTGTCCTCGTTGCTGCAAATCTTTTCCTGTATTGGCGTAACTCACTTAGTTCCTCTTTATCGACAAAGAGGCTTCGGGCATTTTCTGGCCTTGCTGGGTCGGCCATTGGAATAGCGATTGTAATCTCATTAGATTTGGAATTACTAATCGCTGGTGTATTCGCATTTTGCAGTGTAGGGATAGTAATACCGGATATTTTAGCTAAAGACGATGAGCACCAAGAAAGAAAATTATTCTCGATAAAATTAGATTCCGCTGAAGCAAAGATGCTTGAATTACGCTCAACAAATTCCGGTCTAGAACAGGCCTCGTCCCTCATTCAGCAAGCTCGGGAAGTGGGTTGGAAAGATCCTCCTCGTGGGATGGTGCTAATCGAGGAGGCCGAAAGGGAAGCCGAGCGAATTATTGAGATGGCTGTTGATATTGATGATATTCGTAAAGAATCTCTGAATTCTGTTACTAGGGCTGAATCAATAGCACCCATAGTTGAGGGGCCGCGGAAAGCTTTCGATATGGGTGATAAAGAAGCCAGTCATGGTTCTCTAAGGGAGGCAGAGACACTCTATCGTTTGGCTAAATCTAGAGCAGAGGTAATTGAAGAGCATTGGCAACAGGCAGTGGATGCGATTGCATCCGCTGAAAGTGCGATTTCAACAAAATCCATTTCCAACTCGGATGCGGTTCTCGGTATACTCACAGCAGCAAAAGAAGCCATGGATTCAGAAAATCCTGCAGAGGCACTGCATATTGCAAATGCCATACCATCACATATTGATAGTTTAGAGGCATCAAAAGAAGACGCAGAGGTAGCAATTGCCGATGCGAGATTAGCCTTGAACTCGGCAGAAGGTGAGTTAAGGTTAGCAAATACAGAACGACTTGAAGAGGCCGAGAAAGCATTTTCCGAGGGTGATTCTGCTTTGGCCAAAGGGTTAGCTGATAGTTTAGCTCGGGAGGTTCGCGAAACCACTGATGCAATGCAATCAGTGCAAAGGGCCCTACGTCAAAAGAATCAGATTATCTCTGAATTCCCTTCAGGTGATGCTAAACAAATCTGGGAAGAAAGGCTACTCCAAGTCGAAACAGAAGCTTCAACTGGAGAATGGAAAAATGCATCTAATTCTCTTGATTCTTTGACCAAAGATTTAGCCGAATATCAATCAGAGGTTGAAGATGCGAATGAGTTGTTACAATTCGTACAATCCGAATGGA
>DAOJ01000080.1:0-501 GCA_002502365.1 Euryarchaeota archaeon UBA106 | reverse complement strand
GTACAATCCGAATGGAAGGAACTTCGACGCCGTTTGGATTCTAGTTCTATATCAGCAACCGATGAATTCCGTATAGCCACTGAAGCTGCAGTCAATGATGCCTCGAAGGCTTTGGATGCCGGAGAAATCCAAGATTGCTTGACATTCCTAGGTAAGGCAGATGAATTACTAGAGGGGCTCCGTCGTAGAGTTGTCTGAGACTATTCAGAAGATGGAACTAGCCCCAAATCTCTCTCTCTATTCGTAATTTCTGCGAATAAGTCAGATACGAATTGATCCAAAGGAACACCGTTGCACTGGTCGCCATTTCGTGCCCGAATCGAGACGGTTTGGTTCGCTGCCTCGTCCTCACCAAGAATCAACATGTAAGCGGGTCGCATTTTTCTATGCATTCGAATTTTCTTTCCAATTGTTGCATCCGAATCGTCAACTTTTACACGAACTCCAGCAGATTCCAAAGCGGTTTTTACCTCAGCAGCATATTCAATTTGCTTTTCTGAT
>DAOJ01000005.1 GCA_002502365.1 Euryarchaeota archaeon UBA106 | reverse complement strand
GGGGGCCGAACTGGATCTTGGAAAGTTCGGGGTCCAGACAAGGTAGTAAATCTAAGAGCAAATAAGATTGGATCTGAATGCTTCCGGCTATGGAAAGCATGCGATGCCCAAGTCGGAGATGACTTCCAAATTAACCCCGAAGAAATTGAACAAAAATACTTTGGAGTTCTTACAAAATTATTCAATGTAGCAAGATTTTCAAGTCAATTTCCTGTTCCCGATAATTTTGAAGATATACCCACAGATTTGGCCCCTGAAGATGAATGGATTCTTAGTGATTTTCAATCAGTTATGCAACGAGTAAAGAATGCATGGGAACAGATTGATATCTATACTGCTGCTCAATCCCTGAAAAATTTCGCAACAGGTGTATTGGCTAGTCACTGGCTTGAAATGGTAAAATCACGCCTTTACGATGGTGATGAATCAGCATCATGGACACTACATAGAATCGTACGAGACCTGTTAGATGCATTTTCTCCAATCTGTCCATTCTTCTGCCATTATCTTTCATCCACGTTGTATGAGAGATCAGCAGTAGATGCAGATCGTTTCCCACTTCTAAGAATAAATTTTGAAATTGATGGATGGGCCGAAATATCTGAAACTGTGATGAACTTTAATTCTGAAGTTTGGAGACTGAAAAAAGAACAAGGGCTTTCACTTAACTCGGAAATTCCCGGGGTCCAAATCCCAGAAGAATTGCACATGCTTTCAGTACCTCTAAAGAGGATGCATAAATTAACAAATTAAATCACAAAGGGCACTAGAGCTTTTCTTTCCGCTGGATAATCAGGGAATTTTTCCTTGTACCAACGATGGTGTGCAAATGCTCTAGGGGCTAAGTTACAAAAGGTCCAGATAGCGAAGGTGAATCCCGCAAGTGACCATGTAGCAATTGCAAATCCAATCCATTCTATGATTTCACCAAAATAGTTTGGTGAACTAACTTTTTCGAATAATCCCCCTCTAGGAATTTTATATCCAGTACTCCCATCATCTCGTAATGAAAATAAGATATCATCAGATTTGATATTGATTATCATTCCCAAGAAAAATATGGAAATTCCAACAATAAATCGGGGGTCTTGAAACCAAGATAAGGTGTACCCTCCGCTCAGCTCGAATAACCAAATGCCGTTTAATAAGCAGTTTATTGTGTTGAAAAATATTGCCAAAAGGATTACACTTACCGGCATCAGTTTCTGATTTAAATTGGCTCTATTTGGCCATGCCCAAGCTCTGTGAACATAATGTGCAGTCCAAATTGCCCAAAAAAATAGGACTACAAAATCCCTGTATTGGCCAAAGAATAGGATTACAGTCAACAATAACGCAGGGATGGATTCCATAATCATCCAACCCTTTCTAGCAGACATTTCAACACCCCATCCTTTCCTTCTATGCCTCCCGTAAGGAGCCTTGACAAATAACAAAATGAAGAATACAATAAATGCTAAAGTTAGCCACATATAACATGCCATTTTGTATTCTTCATAAGTTAAGAAAGACATCAAATCACTCACTTTTGATTTTGAGCCAACCAAGTAATAGTATCGTCTATAGTATCCTCGATTGGTCTAGGTAAATGGTCCAAATGATCAGTGGCTAAATTTCCGGGAATATTCCTACACTGTATTGCCAAAGCCTGTAAACTACCTTTACTAAAACTAGGTCTTTTGCCAGTAATTTTAGAATTAACTGAGGCAAATGGCAATGCTAGATAAGCCATCCAAAATGGTATGGTGACAAGATGGGTACGCTTTCCAGTTATTTGTTTCACAATTGAAGAAATGGCAGGCATGGAGGCCCAATGACCAGGTAAAATGTAGTTTTGACCATCAATTCCATGTTCTACACAATTTACAGCACTAATTGCAACATCACGCACATCCACCCAATTAAATCCGTTATTGATAGCAAAGGGCATATTCCCGTGAGCTATATCGCTCAATACTTTACCCATTCTACTTGGTTTGAAATCATACGGCCCAATTATCCCGGTTGGATGTAGTACATTTACTGCCAATCCTTGTTCACTAGCATCCATTACAAATTTCTGCGCCTCGGCTTTAGTTCTATCATATGGCAATGCTTTAGGGTCTGAAACCAGAGGTCTATTCTCTGTCAAAGGCTCGGAGGTTGGTTGTTGTTTGAAAGCATGGATGCTGGAAAAATGTACCATTTTTTCCACACCAGAATCTATTGCAGCAGTAACAATTGATTTAGTCCCTTCAACATTAATTTTCCTCATCAAATCCTCTTGTATTTTTTCGACTGCTACAAACGCGGCCGAATGGAATACTACATCACAATCTTCCATAAGAGGTATCATTTCTGAAGGATTCAACATATTTCCATTAACCAAACTAACATCTAAGTTATCCAATGCTCTAGTGTCAGATCGAACTAAACAATCGACTTCGTAATCTCTAGAAAGCAACTCACGGACTAAATTGCCCCCGACATGGCCACTACCTCCAGTGACAAACGCTCTCATGCTGTTGACTAGATTATTCTAAAGAAGAACTTACCGCCTAATTTAAGGCAGAATGTGGCCTATTACCTTGGAAAAAATCAATCAATAAAGTCACCATTTCTTCCCCTATTCGCGCTTGTGCTTCTAGTGTTGCTGCACCGATATGTGGTGTTCCATGAAAGTTAGGGTGTTGAACTAGTGGGTTCTCTAAAGCAGGTTCTACTTCGAAAACATCTAGAGCCGCACTTGTTAAATCTCCTGAATTTAATGCATTTAGAACTGCGTCTTCGTCAACAATTCCACCTCTGGCACAATTGACAATGTGGTTGCCACAACTAACTCCGTTAGGTGCCGAGGTGGGCATCATTACTATTCTTTCATGATTTACCAAATGATGGGTTTCATCGGTTAGATTACAGTGGATTGAGATATGGGTGCATAGTTGAAAAAGGGAATCTACATCATCATGCATTGTGCATTCGAATTTTCTCGCGATCTTTGTTGGAAGATAAGGGTCGTATGCATGACATTCCATACCCATGGCTAATGCGACTGCTGCAACCCCTTGTGCAATCCTGCCAAAACCGATTAGTCCCAATCTTTTGCCACTTAATTCAGACCCCTTCAGTAATTTCTTTTCCCACAATCCATCTCTAAGCCCGCGATCGCCTCTTGGAATATGTCTACAAGATGCTAGAAGATGGCCTATGGTGAGTTCAACTACACTATTCGTTGAGGCTTGTGGAGTATTGCAAACAACAATTCCGGATTTTGTCGCAGCATCCAAATCGATATTGTCGACCCCAACACCTGCTCTACCTATGAATTTTAGATTAGAAGATTTTTCAATTACTTCAGAACTCAATTTTGTTGCACTTCTAATAACAACTGCGTCAAAATCCGTCAAAGCACCAGAAGTTAATTCTTCTTGTGTATAATGCTGTTCTACTACGTTGTGACCCGCATTAATCAAATTGTTAACCGCGACAGGGTCCATGCCATCAGTAACCGCTATGTTGGCCACAACTTATGGGTGCAACCCGATATGATGAACATTATTCTCAAATATTCTGAAATGGTGTTTACCGAATTGGTAAATTTTCTATGATAATATATCGTATGAACCGTTTGGTTCATGACGTGATAAATTTTCGAAGGTAACATGGCAGCCAGCTTTGAATCCCTATTGACTGCCATTCTCATATTATTATCGCCGGTTTTTCTGGCCATCCCACTATCTTTAGGCTGGAAATGGTGGGTTGGAACCGAACCCGAACATGTACACTATCGTGAGAAAGTCCGATTGGTATTAGATGCGGGTCTACCACTTAGTCGATTTAGAAAAGAACTCGATGCCGAGGCTAGAGTTGTAAACATCGATCCTGAAAGACAATCACGAATAGAATCGGATCTATTATTCCCGATGCAAGTGAAGCATTTTTTATTGATGCCGGGATTAATTGTATGGCCGCTCTTAGGATTATTTGCCGCCTTACTAGCAATTCCACTTATGCCTATTTTACGACTTTTTGAATGGCTATTGATAGAAAAACGAGTACTTTTGTGGATTGGTATTACAGTTCAAAGAATAACACGATGGGAAATTATTGGGATACCAAGAGTAGAAGACGGAATGAAAAATCCTGATCCTGTATTAGCTTCAATTAACAGAATGCCAATCACTGTATTCCTAGGATTATTCGCTTTCCTCATTGTAACATATTTGCCTTTAGACACGCAAACAGTCTTACTAGTATCGGCCGCAGTTTACATAATTCTGGTTGCTTTCATTTCAGTGATTAGGGCTGGCACGTTGAGTACAATGGTGTTTGCTGATACGGGCAATAGAAGATTACTGCCCATGGGGACATTTGTTGAAGACATGTTAGGCCCGTGGGTTGGCGTAGGTCTGTTATTTTTAATTTCAAGACAAATTTTCTATGGTACTGAATTGCGTTCTGGAGAAATGTTTGGAGATCCTGTAGTATTTTCGTTGGCTATTTTGTTAGTTCTATACACTGCAACAATGATTGGCGTGGCCGTAGAAATATCCTTTTTCAGATCAAGAGCTGAACATATTAGAAAAACATTCCAAGATCAAATCATAGAAGAATTCGAACCACAACTTTACTTGTTTACAAGGAATTTAGGTATGCTAAAGATATCTAGATTGATGACTTTGAGGCAATGGGTCCAACAAGGAGAAAGGATAAATTTGAATGATTTGAATAAACTCAAACAAGGTGGCAACTAATTTTTTCGTTGTCAATTTGTATGTTTATGGCAGGATCTAGGGTCAAGTCTCTTGGGTGTACAATCAGGTTAATCCATTCTTGCGTAAATTGGTCGGAACTAATTACCTGAACGCCTAAACCGTTGGATGTTTTATGCCGTCCTATTGATAGTTGGCTATTGCTTCTAAAACTTGACAATGTTTTTTTGATGGCGTCTCTACTCTCCATTCTTGCGTGTATTTCTTGCCCAGGGTAGCAGCCTTTCTTCAAATCTACAATCTCTGTCAATCCGAGATGGAGGGGGTTATTGCCACTAAGATTAATTGAGGAATCTAGGATTCCTTTGCTAGATTGTAAGGCGATGGCCGTATCCTTCTTTCCTTCTATAACTCCGAAACCCTCCAAATTCATAATCAAATCAGAAAGTTCTCTGGTTGGAACTAATAACTCATAGATAGGAGTGCCATCATCAGCATCAATAACTGATATCATAGAGTCGTTATATTCGACCCAATTAGCTGAATTGAGATGGTTTATGTTTACTCCGAGTTTTATGATTACATTTTCTGCACCTTCGCCATAAACCAAAATGCGATGTATTGCTCCATCGCCAATTGAGACATTGACGTTTTCATTCCATGTTACGCCCGTGGTCAAGTTGTTTCGCAAATTTTCTGAGACTGAATCCCCGTGAACTAGCAAAATCTGTTCACCCAAATCTGCATGTAACTGATAACTCGTAATTCTTCCATTTAGGTCGCAAATAACAGAATGTCTTCGGGACAACAATTGATCATTAGATATGTTGCTGGTTAACAACCGGTTAAGATGAGTTCTAGCGGTTTCCCCAGAAACTAGGGTAATCGCCGAAGGGATTCGGACGTATTCAGGCCTCTGGGTATTCATTTTATGCCCCATAGACAAAATTATCCGAAGGATTGGCCGCATCCACATGCACGATCTGCGTTAGGATTATCCATGTGGAATCCACCACCCATCAGTGAATCCTTGAAATCTAATTTGAGACCATTCAGTAATGAGCTATCATCATCGTGAATTAGAATTGTAACTCCGTCTACATCTATTACTTGAAATCCACTTTCGTTAGGACGTTCAGTGATGACCATGTCATACAGATATCCTGAACAACCGCCCGCTTTTGCGCTGATAATTAGCACATGTGTATCCATTTGGTCGCCGATTGCTGATTTGACTGCGGCTCGGGCAGCATCGCTAACATCGATTGATACATCTACTCTTTCACTAACATTAGCGATTGGTAGAGAAAAACCCGCGCCGTCGATTATTGCCACAAATATCAACTGGAGACACCCATATATCAACCATTCCTGAATTAGACAGTCCAGCCGGCAATCCAATAGATTAGTTGCTCCTAGGGGGCCTATGAACGGGTCTAGGGAGTCTGATATAGTCAGAGTCTCAGAAGGTCTCCGAGAAGGTAAAATAGACCACATAACAATAGAATCACCCCTTAGTATACAAATTATCCATGAAAATATTCAGTATTCAATGGGGTTGACTATGAGAACTCCGGGAAATGACGATTCGCTTGTCATTGGTTTTCTATATTCAGAAGGGATAATAGAAGCATCTACAGATATACAAGAAATTAATTCTACTGAGAATGAAATATGCATCGTGTTAAAAAAATCCGTAGAATTTAATCATTCGCTACATACTAGACAAGATTTGACTACATCTGCGTGTGGAGTTTGTGGCAAAGAGTCATTATCTAACCTCGAAAAATTAGAACGTACAAAATTGAATAATAATTTCCAATTAGATTCTAACCAAGTATCCTGTAATCTAAAGTCAATGATGTCAAATCAACCTCTATTCAAAATCACTGGTGGATGTCATGCTGCAATTGCATTTAATCAGGAGGGAGGCATAATCGCTTCTGCAGAAGATGTGGGTAGGCACAATGCTTTGGACAAATTGATTGGAATGATGTTAGTAAAGGAACTAATTCCGGCCAATGAAGCAATTATTCATCTATCCGGTCGGGCTTCCTACGAATTAGTACAGAAATCGATCAGGGCTGGTTTCCCTATCCTAGCCTCTGTTGGAGCCTCCAGCACGATGGCTGTAGAATTGGCTAGAGAATTTAATTTGACTTTGATTTCATTCCTCAGAACTGATTCTATGGTTATTCACTCTGCTCCAAATAGAATTCGATAAAGAACAGTACTTTCCCATATTATAATCCAACAGAATGAAGAATAAATGATAATTCGGATTCAATGTGAGTAGAGGAGCCCTTGAAACTCCTCCGGAGGAGAATCAGCCGCCCCAACTAGGTAAACCGTCTAATGTCGCTGCTGGAGCCCCTGCTATTATTTCTACAATGAAACATGGGATTTCAAAATCTGGAATCACTGGTGCCATTTCATCTCTCAATAGAGTAAATAAATTCGGTGGATTCGATTGTCCGGGTTGTGCCTGGCCAGATCCAGATGGTCACAGAACTATCGCGGAATTCTGTGAGAACGGTGCAAAAGCAGTGGCGGACGAAGCCACAAAGAAAACAATTACACCAGAATTTTTTGGCCAACACAGCGTCCAAGAATTATCTACAAAATCAGATCAATGGTTGAATTCCCAGGGTCGGCTATCTTCTCCAATGATTCTCAAATCGGGGAGTAATAACTATACTCCAATCAGTTGGAATGAAGCCTTTGACATGATAGCTGATGAATTGTGCTCACTTAAGGAACCAGATGATGCTATTTTTTACACATCTGGGAGAACCAGTAATGAGGCTGCTTTTCTTTGGCAACTTCTGGCTAGAGGTTTCGGTACCAATAATCTGCCAGATTGTTCTAATATGTGCCATGAATCATCTGGTTTTGCCCTATCGGATTCTATTGGAATCGGTAAAGGTACTGTCAAATTGGAAGATTTCAACAAGGCTGATTTGATATTAGTAGTTGGTCAAAATCCAGGGACTAATCATCCCAGAATGTTAACCGCATTAAGGGATGCAAGAAAAAATGGTGCATCAATTATATCGATAAATCCATTGATAGAAACTGGTATGAAAAAATTCAAACACCCTCAAAACCCCCTCGAAATGCTAGGTTCAGGTAAATCAATTGCAGACCAACATGTTAGGGTCCAAATTAACGGCGACTTAGCATTATTCCGAGGCATCAACAATCTATTGTTGAAGAACGAAATGTATGACTCAAATTTTATTGACGATTTCACCTCAAACTTTGATGCATATAAAGAATCAATTTCAGAGGTAGAATGGTCAGTTATCGAGGAAATATCCGGCGTTACTAAATCAGAAATACAAACATTAGCCAATATTATTGCTAAATCTAAATCGATGATTACATGTTGGGCGATGGGCATCACCCAACATCACAACTCAGTAGAGACTATCCAAGAAATTGTCAATACTCATCTTATCGGTGGGCACATTGGTAGAGAAGGAGCAGGTGTTTGCCCTGTCCGAGGTCATTCCAATGTGCAAGGCGATAGGACTGTTGGAATTAACCATATTATTACACCCGAATTTGCAGCTAGAATTAATCAAACAACAGGTATTGATGTGCCTTTAGGCCATGGGTTCGATGCTGTAAATGCTGCAAGTGCGATGATTGAAAAAAGAGGTAAAATATTCTTTGCAATGGGTGGCAATTTTCTTTCAGCAATGTCTGATACTAAATCTATTGCAAAAGCGATGAACAACTGTAAACTTACTGTTTTCATTTCTACTAAACTGAATCGAAACCACCTAATCACAGGCGAACAATCTCTAATTTTACCTTGCTTGGGCCGCACGGAAGTCGACAATCAATCATCGGGTAAACAATTTGTTAGCGTTGAAAATTCTATGGGTATAGTCCACAGTTCACAAGGGCACATGAGGCCTACATCGACAGATTTACTTTCAGAACCTGCTATTGTTTGTGGTATTGCTAATGCTTTGGAAAGCAGAAGATCATTTAGCACTCTAAATTGGACCGAACTTTGTAATAATTATGATCAGATAAGAAGTTTAATTGAATCTACTATAGATGGCTTTGAGGATTACAATAAGAGGATAAAGAACAAATCCGGATTTTACTTACCTAATCCACCTAGGGATGACTTAGAATTTAGAACTAATTCTGGTAAAGCGAATTTCATATTCCATCCAATATCCTACTTGCAACCAGATAACGATGAGTTCATTATGATGACTATTAGGTCACACGACCAATATAACACAACGATTTATTCTGATCAAGATAGATATCGTGGAATAAAGTCTGGACGTAGAATAGTTATGATGAATCCACTTGATTCCAAAGAGAGACTACTGAGAACAGGAGACAAAGTCGATTTAATCTCAAATTTTAACGGGGAATTCCGTAAATCCGAAAAGTGGTATATTGTTGAATACGATATACCTAAAGGGAACATAGCAACATATTTCCCTGAAGCTAATGAGTTGATACCATTACAATCTACGGCACGAGGAAGTAACACGCCTACAAGTAAATCTGTTATTGTTAAAGTTGAAAAACATCAGGATTGAAGTTTCGCAGCCTTATTTTGTTCCTTCAATAACAAACTACATCTATTCATCTGAGTCTTACATAATCGTAATTCATCATTATCTAAATCTCTGGTTAATGCTTGCTCGAAGCATTTTATGGCATCACTGAAGTGCTCCATTGCTGCATAGGAGGAACCCATATTGTAAAGAGTCCTACCAGTAACGCTTGCTGGGTCCATTGATATTGCCTGATGGTACGACTGTATACTCTCAGAAAATCTGCCTAAATGATGTAATGCATGACCCTGGCCATTATATGATCTAACCCGTAATTCAGTTTCTTCCCGTGGGATTGAAGATAAGGCCTTTTCAAAGCAGTTCAATGACTGAGAAGCCTTATCTTCGGACAGTAATGTAAGCCCTTTGTTGTACCATTCTATGGCAGTATTCACATTCTCTTCGATCTGGTTATTGTTTGCCGAAAACGTACTCTTGACTTCTTCTGCTGCAGAGACTAAATCTACATTAGATTGGGTAAATGTCTGATCATCGCTGTCGTCGCTTAATTCATCAGCCTTAAGCCTACATTGACGGGCTTTTTCGACATATCCTGCACTTTCAAGAGCTTCAGCCATCCCTATCCATGACTGAACTGAGGAACCGTATTCTTGGATAATTTTCTTCCAAGTTTGAATTGCTACTGAATGGTTGCCACTTTCTGTAGCTTCTTTGGCTTTGTTTTGCAATACAATCAAGGTATCTTCTAATGCTATCTCAAAATTTTCTTCTTCGCCAATTTCTGGCTCATATTCTGCATATGTTACTTCTTCGGTAACTATTGGTTTGAAATCTTCAACTATTGGTTCCGTATTGTCTTCTGAAGTATCTTTGGCTAATATAGTCGTAAGTAAATCTCTAGCCTCATCAAATTCTGAATCCAATTGTAGACAATAATTTAGTGAGTTAATTGCATCCTCCTCAAGACCTAACTCATTGAGACACAGTGCGCAAAAATACCAAATTTGAGTGTCAGATGAATATTGATTTTCGAGTGCTGGCGAAATAATTTCCATAGCACTCTGAAATTCTTTGTTACTAATCAAATTCTCAATGGATGTATGTATTGAAACTGCTTCACTATTATTTTCGATTGGCTCAGCAGAGATAATTGGTGGCTCATCGGTATCTGCTGAATCTTTGATCAATTCTTTGAGTTGTTGATTTTCCAAGCCAAGTTCTAGGGCTATTTGGGCAAATTCACTGCTTCGTGAATCATCTATTCCGACATACAAAAATGCTAGGTTAGCCACGGTAGCAGCATGAGTTTTGTTGAATTTATAGGATGTTTCAAACGCGGATATAGCATCATCAGTTTCTCCTAGCGAATGGTGGGTTACTCCTAATCCATACCATGCTGAAGAATTATCTGAACCAGATTGGATTATTGATTGAAATTGCTCCTTGGCAGTACCATAGTCTCCATTTAGGACAGACTGCTGGGCCAAGAGAAGCAAGTCTTCCATATTTCCTTGGCATCATGAAATAGGCATAAAATTTCTGAGCGATTGTTCGTAATAAATTCAGGCTATTCTTGAGGTGAAGGGGCTTCTAATCTGTTCTCTTCATCTATTCGTGCTTTGGCCACACCAGCAAAGTATACCATCATTGGAACTGCAATTAGCAAAAAGAAACAACCAACCAATGTCGCAATTCCATACAATGTTTCTTGAACGGGATCAATTTCAAATTCTGAAATCTCAACAAATTCATGTTCCGTCAATGTAAATTCTATACTAATGCCTTCTGATGAAACCGTTTCCCCATCATTGGTGATTGAAATTATCCAAGATGTGCTGACCGTTTCTTGATCAATTAATGCAATTACCTTGGACTCGGCGTCTTCCATATCATTAGCTCTTTCATATCCTACGCCCTCTATAGGAAGATTCAGAGAGACTCTTCCTGTCATCACAGTCTCTTCTCCAGTAATTTCAGTTTGATGCTCATAGCCTTCACTACAGGAATCTGAAACTTCATCAAATTCTTTGCAGTTAAAGACAGAATCTCCTTCTTGCCCCAACAAAGGCGAGTAAAACCACGTATGGCTAGTTGATGTCACGGTTAGTGTCGATCCGGATGGTGCGTTTATGGCCGTGATATTGACCCATGTGGGTGCAGAATCTGTTGCAACATACCAAGTAGATTCATTCTCTTCTTGTATCGTAACTTGATATTCAGTACTTTCATTACTAGTTTCATATCGATAATATTCGCTATCAACCGTTGCAGAATATACGGCATAGGATAGGACCAATATGAGTACTAAACCTAACCCAATCATAGTCCGAAGCATGTTCGGATTACGTGACAATGACTTGCGCATTGAACAGCCGAAACGAAAGGGTGGTTTGAACCATTGTGTGGACTCCACAAGAATGGCGTACCAAGGGGCTGTCGAATTGCCTTAAGTCATCACGGTTATATACGGCCTCAAGGTCGGCCGGTCGCTACAAGGTGAGTGTATGACGACGTACCACGATGTACCAGCAGATTTACTGATTGCGGACCTCGCCAAGAGATTCGCTAATAATGATGCGATCAATGCTCCGGAGTGGGCTGATTTCGTAAAGACTGGCACGCATAGGGAAAACCCTCCAGAACAATCGGACTGGTGGTATGTACGATGCGCAGCTATCCTACGTAAGGTAGCAATGAAAGGTCCAATTGGAACTAATCATATGTCACAACTTTTCGGTGGACCCAAAGATAGGGGAGTTAAACCTAATAGAGCGGTTGCAGGTTCTCGTAAAGTTGCACGAACAGCACTACAACAATTAGCCTCAGCAGGGTATATCACAGACTCATTCAACACAGCCGGTACCGTGACTCTAGGCAAAGTGGTTACACCCACAGGCCAATCATTACTGGATGAATCAGCACACAGTGTACGTCCTCTGGCTGAGGAAAGACATCCCGAACTAGCGAGATACTGAGGTGAAATTATGGCGCGTAACAAACCGTTTGGTAAGAAGCAGCGACTTAACAAGGTGACAAAGCAAAACCGCAGAGTCCCAGTATGGGTCATGTTGAGAACTGCGCGCAACACAGTATCTCATCCTAAGCGCCACCACTGGCGCAGGTCAAAACTTCAGAGGTGATTTAGATGGCTGAGATTAAAGAAATGGTCATTCCTCTACGTGCTGCGTGGAACGTTCCTAGAACAAAGCGTGCGAATCGTGCAATGGCGGAAATTCGAAACCACGTATCGCAACATATGAAGATACAAGATGGCGAAGAAATCTGGATAGATCAAGCCGTCAACGAAGTCATTTGGGCTCGTGGAATGCAAAAGCCACCTCGAAAGATTCGAATCGTTTGTACAAGGGAAGAAGGATTTCCACTTGAAGTGAAATTGGCGGAGGAATGATACCATGGGTAATATTAGACCATCTTTCATCAAGACTAGAGCATTACGTTTGTTGGAAATTTATCCAGATAAGTTCACAGACGATTTCGACACCAATAAAGACCTAGTGGTGGAATTCACAGATGTCGACAATAAGCGCATGAGGAATTGGATCGCGGGATACATCACCCGTTATATTCAGCGCCGTACCGATTGAGTGGTATGGGCGATTACGCAGAAGTATCA
>DAOJ01000066.1 GCA_002502365.1 Euryarchaeota archaeon UBA106 | reverse complement strand
GGATACCGATGGTGATGGAATTGTAGACGATATCAATAATTTCGCAGACTGTGACCCAGCTGATTATACACTCGATGACGATGACGATGATGATTCATGGTCTGATGCAGATGAGATTACCTGTGGTAGCAACGCATTGGATAACTCCAGTGTTCCTGCGGACTTTGATGGCGACTTAATCTGCGACGTCATGGATCTTGATGACGACAACGATGGTACAGAAGACGTCAATGATGCCTTCCCAACCAACAATACTGAGGATACTGACACCGACGGAGACGGAATGGGTGACAACACAGATACGGATGATGATGGTGACGGAATTGCCGACCTAGTCGATGCATTCCCACTTGACAGTACTGAAGACACAGATACAGATGGCGACGGAACTGGAGATAATTCAGACGACGATATCGATAATGATGGATATCTGAATGCTGATGATGCTTTCCCTGCCGACAATGGCGAATGGGATGATACTGACTCGGATGGAATTGGTAACAACGAAGATACCGACGACGATGGTGACGGAGTTGTTGACTTAGTCGATCAATTCCCACTAGATGCTAGTGAATCCCTAGATAGTGATGGTGACGGAACTGGTGACAATACAGATACTGATGACGACGGAGATGGTGTAGATGATACAGAGGATGCTTTCCCGTTAGATCCATTCGAAACTGTGGATACTGATGGAGATGGCCAAGGAGACAACTCTGATTCTGATGATGACGGAGATGGTATCAATGACGGTATCGATGACTTCCCAATGGACGCAACTGAATGGAAGGACACTGATGAAGACGGAATTGGTGACAACACCGACAGTGACGACGATGCAGATGATGTTGCTGATGTTGACGATGCATTCCCACTGAACCCAGCGGAATGGTCCGATTACGATGGCGACGGTGTCGGCGATAACTCTGACACTGACGACGACGGTGACAGTACTCCAGATGTAGACGATGCTTTCCCATACGATATCACCGAGTGGATAGACACCGATGAAGACGGAATTGGTAACAATGCAGACACCGATGACGACGGAGACGGAGAAACTGATGCAAGAGAGAATGAATGTGGTTCAGATCCACTGAAGGCTACAAGCATTCCATCCGACGCTGATGGCGATGGTGATTGTGACGCAATCGACGATGAGTTCGACGAGAATGCTTCTGCAGGAAACGAGACCGCGTCTGGATTCGACAGATTCACCGAGAACTTACCTGGATTCACAGCAGTAATTTCCACGCTAGCTCTTATGGGAGCAGCAATTGGTGTCGGTCTATCAGGCCGCAGAAAGAACGACTGAACATAGTTCAGGATACGTAAAACCCGGGCCGGGAACTCCGGTTCTCGGCTCGGGCCCTAACTTTCACTTAGCGTAAGCCAAGACTGCTGATGTATCACGCATAAGCATCATAAGTTGGAGCATTCGGCTCTGGTCGTAGGTGAACAAATGCCCGGTACAACTCGTGTAGAGATTAGAACTCTCAAAGTAGGAAGATATGTCGCTATTGACGATAGTGCTTACAAAATTCTCAGCATTTCTAAATCGAAACCTGGTAAGCACGGTAGTGCTAAAGCCCGTTTAGAGCTTGAAGATTTGTTCACCAAACAAAAGAGATCACATGTAGGTACCGTGACAGATAATATCCAAGTCCCTCTGCTAGAAAAGGGCTCAGCAATCATTACCCACGTCCAAGGCAATGAAGTTCATGCTATGGATAACAAGTCCTATTCCAACTTAATCTTACCATTGGAAGAGGGACTTACTCTAGAACCAGGTGGCGAGATTCAGTGGGTTGAAGCGATGGGCCGATACAAAATCACTAGAGATCACTGATATGTCAGATTCTGCCCCTATCCCATTTCATGCATGGTTGATTTTGGGTGTAGCATTATTCGCTGTTTCCAGCGCCGGTGCTGTTTTTGAAATGATAGAAGGTGTTGCAGGAATAACAAAAGCGGCATGGAGATTACAGGCTACAGCATTGATATTATTCCCTGGATTTGTATGGCAGTTTAGCCAATCTGAAATTAAAATAACCGAAAATTGGAAATCTTCTTTCCATTTGTTAGTTTTTTCAGGTTTTTGTTTAGCGTTACATTTCGGAACTTGGTTAATGTCTCTCGATAGAACTACATTGACTCATTCTCTGTTATTCGTAACTGCTCATCCTCTAGTTATTATCCTAGGACTTTGGATACTAAGAAAACCTGCCAGCAAAATGCAATCTATCGGGGCATTGGTGGGATTTGCAGGTGCAGCAGTTGTAGCATTAGGAGGGAGTAATGAAATTGGAGTTACAATGTATGGTGATTTCTTAGCATTTATCGGGGCTGTAACAATTGTTGGTTACCTTGCCATTGGAAGAATGGTACGTGGATGGATGCCCTTGTTCATGTATGCTTTTCCTGTGACATTTGTAGCCGCTGTTTTTCTCACAATTTGGGCTATATTTACTGAAGACCTCGTGTTTAATTTTAATTCGATTTCTGGTGCATTTGGTTGGCTTAGCATCGCTTGGTTAGTTTACATTGGTTACCTTGCAATAGGGCCGGGTTTACTCGGACATACAGGGATCAATGCAGTACTGCGCTGGATTCCTCCGTTGGTAATTTCAATGATTTTAATCATGGAACCAATAATCGGTTCTATGATTGGATGGTTAATTGGAGTTGATGATATACCAGGTAGATGGACTATATTGGGGGGATTATTGATGATTTTTGGATTGTTTTTAGTTACAATAAACTCAGAGTCCGACGAAGCGCCCTTACCCTCCGATTGATGTAGTGTTGCTGCTTGGCGGTGGATGTGTCCAAGCCTTGTCTGCTGCTTACCAATGATGATGGAATCGAAGCACCAGGGCTTCATGCCCTTATTCGTGGACTTCACAAAAAGGGCTTTCCTATCGTAGTCATGGCTCCAGCCAATGAACAGTCAGCATCTGGAATGAGGCTTTCACTTAGGTCTAATCTTAAATTCGAAGAACGTAGTGATTTAGCTGAATCGCTATCTTCAGATGATACAGTTCCTCTTCGTATGTTTTCGTTGGATGGCACTCCATGCGATTGTGTTATTGTAGCTATAGATGGTGGACTTGAACGTTGGGTTCCGGATATGAAACCGGCAATGTGTATTTCAGGAATTAATCAAGGCCCTAACCTATCGGTTGACGTAATGCATTCAGGGACAGTATCAGCAGCTAGAGAAGCTGGATTGTACGGAATGCCAGCTATTGCTTCCAGTCTGTCTACCTATCAACATTCCAATTTTGAGGATACTGCAAATGCTACAATTCAACTTATCGAAGCTGCGGTAAAGGTACTTCCTCCAATCGCTGAAAATATGCTAAGACCGAATGGCTCGAAAACATCAGTAAACACAGATAATCTCAGACAACGTATAATTTCAGAATTCAAAAATGGTAACTTAATGCTCAATGTTAATGCACCAGAGGTCTGGGTAAATGGGTTCCAAACTGTATCTTTAGGTGTAAGATGGTATCAAAATGCAATAGAATTAGCAAATACTGAAACCACTGGCGTAGCATATGGATTCAAGGCTGCTAAAATCATTGATGAAGACATAGAAAATACTGATTGTAACGCAGTAAACAATGGTGCTGTAGCTATTACTCCGCTAACATGTTGGCCGGTTAACCATCCGTTGGGTGTTCCCGAAAAAATACTGGTTCAAGCAACCAAACCGGGTCAAAATGGTCTACCATTTTGGTTAACTGAATAAACTATCAATTTGATGTTGAATTATAGTTATGCAAGCATGTCCTTGTAGCCAATCTTTTCCTAAACTGACTTTCGCATAATCCTTGGTTAAATCGATTTCACTATCGTTTAGAGGCATATGATCGGATAAAATGAAACCCATATCATGAGTTTCTGTAGTTGTGGGTAAATCTCCTCCATTTGCATCTAAAACGTTGATTGATACTTCATCCTTAGTCCACTCCGAAATGGTTTCTTCTAAACCTCCTCCTGTGTCAAATATTCCTTGAGTGATTTCCTTAAACACCCCAATCGGAGGTACGGGTTGTTTCAGTATTGCTTTAATTTGACCCGCAATAGACCTTTCATCAGGCCTAACTCCAGATAATGTTTCACCCTTGAATAGAATCCTTCGATCTGGGCCCGGACCTCCGAGGAGGTGGAGTATAATTTCGGTATCATTCCTAATGCCATGTGAGACAAACAATGCTGAATTTACTGCCCTCACCAAGACATCCATTCTTCCAGAGCCACCTGCTAAATCATTCAAGTTTAATTTCCCTGAATTCGGTGCTATGTGGCCAATTATGGCAAATCGCCTTTGCAAAAACTCACCCCATTTCTAGGTCTAAGTCGTCAACATCCATCATAGATTGCATCTGTTTTCTCATACGACGGTCGCCCTTCATCCCTCGCATCATTTTTCGGCTTCGATTCCATTGATTGAGAAGTTCTTTGACATCTTTTTCGGTGGTCCCAGAACCACGTGCAATTCTTCTAATTCTTTGGGATTTTAAGACAAGAGGTTCGTCTTTTTCATGTTGGGTCATAGAATCCATAATTACACGATACTTTGCTAGATTGGCCTGCATCTGCTTCTTTTGTCCAGCAGACATGGAACCCATACCGAACATTCCATCTGGTAGATGAGATAGGATACGGTCAACAGTTCCTATTCTGCTCATCATTTCCATCTGAGTGTACATATCAGTTAATGTGAACCTACCAGACATCAATCGTTGGGTTAAACGGATTGCCTCTTCCTGGTCAAGGTCTTCTGGTGCTAGATCGATCAGACCTTTGATATCCCCCATACCTAGTAATCTAGAGATAAATCGATCAGACTCAAATTTCTCTAAGTCGCCTACTCTTTCACCCTCTCCAACAAATACTATTGGAGCACCTGTAACAGAGACTGCGCTTAATGCTCCACCACCTCGAGCAGTACCATCTAATTTGGTGACGATTGTACCGGTCACTCCAACGAGATCATGGAAGGTTTGTGCGACCGGACCTGCTGCTTGTCCTACTTGAGCATCGATGACTAGGAATCTTTCAGTAGCGTTGGCGATTTCTGCAATCTTAACTAATTCATCTCTTAATTCATCGTCCAGACTGTCTCGACCAGCGGTGTCAATAATTAGGACGTCAGCGGTTCCGACAGCTTTGATTCCATTTCGAACAATTTTCGCTGCGTCATTTTCATCCGGTTCTCCATAGACTTCGACTGGTGAATCTTCCAGCAACTGTTGTAATTGTGCATACGCCCCTGGTCGGTGAACATCAGCTTCGATCACTGCTACCTTGACACCATGTTTGCGCCGCCACCACTCAGCAACTTTGGCAGTAGTTGTGGTTTTTCCTTGACCATAGAGACCGACCATCAATACTGTTTCATTGTGAGGCTTAATTTCTCTAGCCGGGCCTAGTAAACGGACTAGTTCAGTGTAAATCAAATTCATTGCATGAGTTTCTAGTTTAACACCAGGACGAGGCTCTTCTTCCATCAGTCTTCTTTCAATCCGTTCAGTCAATTCTTTTG
Organism: Euryarchaeota archaeon UBA106; assembly: GCA_002502365.1. Classification (GTDB taxonomy): domain Archaea; phylum Thermoplasmatota; class Poseidoniia; order Poseidoniales; family Thalassarchaeaceae; genus MGIIb-O1. The sequence continues at coordinate 4,449 of DAOJ01000066.1, read as the reverse complement.
CCTGTCTTACATTAAAATCTGCTTCTAAAAGTGCTCGTCTTAATGCTTTAGTCAATTCCTTAACAGTCTCTTCATCGACTTGGCGTTTACCTTTGAGTAAACCTACAGAACCGAGGATTCTACGCTTCAGACCCTCGAGTGCCATCATGCTCGGGTCGGAAGCGTGTGGTTTGAACATTGTCAGAGATAAATGCTCAATTTCAATCTTGAATTAGATGGTTAATGTGCTAAATTATGACAAATTTGCAATATCAAAGGGTTCAACTGAAAGCAGAGTTGACGTCGCGTAATCATGGCAGAGCCTCCAATCGAGATGTGGGAGATGCAACTTGCATTTGCCATTGGGCTATTGGGTGTATATGCTGGTTGGAGAGGCACAATAGCTCGGATGACAGGTTTCTACGATCTTTCCGGAGCATTCAAATCATTACTATTTGGATTGGTAGCAGGCGTTCTCATCGCCTCTTTAATCGATTCACTAATACTCGAGCCAATACGTCTTGAAAGTGTAAACATTATCTCGGTTTCAATAATTGCTCTATTCATTGGTATGGCGGAATCGGCCTTTGCCTTATTCCTTCTTGGAAGGCCTAGAACAGTAGGTTTGAGAGCAAGCGCACCTTATGGCTGGACTCTTGGCCTTGGTTTTGGAGCCATGCGTTCGGCTCACCTAAACGTCAGACTTTTCGACCCAAATGTTTGGCAGGGGACTACAGGTTTTGAAGCAATAAATATCGTGTTTGCTTGCATTGTAACTTTGACGATATGTATTGGTCATGCATCTATTGCTAGTTGGCAAGGTTCGAAAATAATCCAACACGAAAGAGCTCGTACCTTTTTCACTAGTTCAATAGCAAGAACAGCATTAATTGTAACAACAGTCCTTTCAATATTCAATCCATTTGTTATATTCTTAATCATTCCAATGGTAATTTGGTCTTGGTTCCCTGCTCATTCAACATGGCTTCCCTCGGGTATGACTCCAGCCGCTGCTCAGGCCTACCGTAGAACACTACGTAGCTCAGGAAGGCATGAGCGTGCGGCTGCTGAAAGAATCCGTGGCAAGAGAGTAATTAATGAAGAATGAGAGTTTATTTCGCTACACCTCACTTCGTGCCATGATGAATAATTATTGTCAAATGCAGAAGTCAGGATTATAGGAGCACCGCTAGGGGGAGTCTCTCAGAATGCGAGTCATAATCGCTGGAGCCGGCGAAGTCGGCAGAGGTGTAGCCGCCGCTTTGCGGGAGGAAAGAAGGCAGGTTGCACTAATCGATCCCGACCCTGAAGCGATTAATGAATCTCAGTCACTCGATTGTCTTCTGGTCACTGGTAACGCTCTTTCTAGAGATTCATTGTTACGAGCCGGAATTAATGATGCAGAGATTATGGTTCTTTGTACAAATAATGACGAAGTAAATCTCCTAGGTTGTGCGTTTGCAAAAAGAGTCTACAGTGAACAGGTCGGAGACAGAGCCACACGTGGATTGACAACAATCGCAAAAATTCGTGACCCAACATTACTAGACAAGAATAGAGGAGCAGGCCCTCTTGAAAGGTGGACTCGGGCTGACCACATCGTTTGTGCCTCGGATGATATTGTCAAGCAATTAGCCGCAGGTCTCCTCGCCCCTTCTGTAGAAGAAATTCTACCTCTGGGAGATAATGCTTGGATTGCTGTGGCCGAAGTTATGCCTAATTCGGCTTTGATCGGAAAAACTACGGGTGAAGTAGCTGATTGGATCGTAAATATTCCATCTGTGTATGCCATTAAATCAGCAGATGGAAAGGGTGTGCTAGTGACTGGAAATGAAGTCATACAAGAAAACGACTTGCTATGTTTCGTAGCCCGCTCTACTGAAGAATTTATGACGATAACAACAGGTGCTGGATTACAAGATCCCGAATGGCCTGAAGACCCTAATATCGCTATTTTTGGGGCGACACAATTCGGTACCTCGCTAGCCTCTCACTACCTAGGTGAAGGTGCCGAGGTAGTTGTGATTGAGCCTGATTTGGATGCTGCTAACGAATTGGTAGGTTCTAGAATTGGAAATAGTAAGAGGCTGGACGTTATCCACGGAGACCCTCAAGATGGAGATTTGTTAAGAGAACTAAGTATTGCATCTCACGATGCTGCAATTGCCGCTTTAGCCGATGATAATCTAAACATTGCAATTGCAATGCGAGCTAAAGACAAGGGAGTTCCTAGAACTGGATTGATTCTGAAAGATAGGGCACTTGTTGAAGCGGTACAAAGGATAGGATTGACACGCCCAGTTAGTCGAAGACATGTAACAGTAATTTCGATAATGAAATCAATCCATATGAATGTCCCTGGGACTTACCAGGTAATCCCATCTTTGCCTGGAATAATCTCTATTTCAGCATCGCTTAGTGCAAAGGCAGAGATAGTTGGAAGAAGTATATCTGATGCAGAATCAAAGTTAGGTTGTCGCATTGTTATGGTTGAAAATGAAGATGATGAGGGACTGATTCACATTCTTAATCCGTCTGCGGTTGAATCATTACAAGTAGGGGATAAAGTACTACTTTTCCTAAGATTAGATGATCTAAAGAAAGTAGAGAAGGCTCTGGGGAGTTGAGCCATGCGCTGGGATGTCATAGGCCTCGTTATAGGCTGGACTCTACGGATTTTTGCAATTCCTTTGGCCGTCGTAGGTGCTTATTCTCTATACGTCGATGGATGGGAATACGCCCTCCAAACTTACGCTATCGCGCTTGTTATTGCATTTGGAGCAAGTCAATGGTTATTCGCCAAAGCGTCAAGTTATGATGTCGGAAGTCGCGTTAGAGACAGAGAGGCCTTTGCTGCTGTAGCGCTGGGCTGGCCGCCTGTTGTATTGCTGGGTGCTATCCCTTTCTGGCTAGGAGGTATGTTTTACGGCCCCATCGAGTTCATGGAAGGTGATGCCAGCTTTATGCAAATGATGAGTGGTGCTCTACATTCTTGGTTCGAATCAATGTCTGGGTTCACCACCACTGGTGCCTCGTTGATTGACACATCAACCAGCCCAGTATGTTCTGGGGAATTTGATGGGGATTGTGTCGCCAGCCAAACGAAGAGTTTGCTACTATGGAGGTCATTATCGCAATGGATTGGTGGAATGGGTGTAATTATGCTCGGTTTACTCATCTTCTCTAAGGCACTAGGTGGTGGAATGGCTCTAGCTAGGGCCGAATTAACCGGTCCAACGGTATCCAACCTTAGTACCACTTTAGAGGGTACAGCTCGAAAGTTGTGGGCGATTTACATTATTCTAACCATTCTTGAGGGTTTGATACTTTACCAATTTACAGAAATGGGGTCATTTGATGCATTAAATTACGCATTAACAACAATGCCTTCTGGAGGCTTTGCAACAAGCGATATGGGAGTAATGGCTTATTCCAATACTGAAATTTACAGCACTGGGCAAGGTGCTTTGATAGAATCCATCATCATGGTCTTTATGTTACTCACTTGCATAAATTTCAGTCTACTATACTTCGCGATTTTAGGAAGGTGGGGTGAAGTCTGGAAGGACGAGGAACTGCGTACATATTTACTAATTCTATTCGTTGCTTGGCTTGCGATGGCCTTCAACTTAAGCAGGGCTACCGACTATTCTCTTGCAGAATCTATTCGTCATTCACTGTTTCAATCAATATCGATTTCAAGTACAGGATACTCGAGTGCAAACTTCTCTGAGTGGCCAGTATTCAGCCAATTCGTCCTACTGTTATTGATGATCATTGGAGCTAGTGCAGGTTCCACAGGGGGCGGTCTCAAGGTCCTTAGAATACGAATCGCATTCGAGTTGGCTAAGAGGGAAGTTATACGAATAATTCAGCCAAAGAAGGTCATTGCGATTCGCTTTAATGAAAACGTAGTCGATGAAAGTCGCATCTGGATTATTCTAGGAATGGTCAGCTCTTGGATGGTATTGGTTACCGCTTCTATGCTGACAATCTCTTTCTTAGAACCCAATTTATCTCTAACTGATGTTTCTTCAGTATCAATTTCATTGTTAGGAAATACAGGACCAGCCCTGGGTTCTTTCGGACCGGCTGATGCTGCTTCAACTTGGGCCGATCTTAGCCCCTTGTCGATGTTCGCCTCTACCATTTTGATGTGGCTCGGACGTCTTGAACTTCTCACCGTACTAGTTCTTCTACATCCAAGAACATGGGCTGGTTCTAACTGATAGAGGTGTGCTTTGCTATGATAACCTTACAGGACGTTGAGAATGCTCAAGAAAAGTGGGGCCAAGGTATTGTAGACATATCTACAGAATATGCCAAAGGTGGAGACTTTGAAAAAAGAGCTGAATTACACATTAATTCGCTTTATGATTACAAAGATGGTAGCGTATTATTCAAACCTACATTTGCAAGCGAGGTGCAATTTCGTTCAACATTTGAATCCGCCTTATCTTACTTTGTGGG
>DAOJ01000051.1 GCA_002502365.1 Euryarchaeota archaeon UBA106 | reverse complement strand
CTTTCTATTGGGCCCTTGTTACTTGGTTCCTGGATTAATTGTGGGCGGTTCACTATTCCTCGGACTTCGGGATGAGGGGGAAATTAAGCAATGAAAAGAGCCGATAAGGCTGACAAAATCGGGGCACAGTTAGACGAATTATACCCTGAAACTCCAATTCCATTGGACCATACTGATCCCTACACTTTGTTGGTCGCGGTAATGCTTTCTGCACAGACAACTGACAAGAAGGTAAACGAGGTAACTCCGGCTTTGTTTGCAAGAGCAGACAATCCTGAAAAGATGGCCTCTTTGGAAGTTGAAGAGATTCAGAGTTTAATCCGAGAGATCGGACTCGCGCCAACCAAAGCCAAGAATCTCAAATTAATGGCAGAACAAATACTGCAAGTGGGAGGAGAAATTATTCCCGATTGGGAATTCTTGGAATCACTTGCAGGTGTTGGACACAAGACTGCTAGCGTGGTTATGGCACAGGCATTCGGAGTGCCGGCGTTTCCGGTTGATACACACATTCATCGCTTAGCAAGCCGATGGGGTTTGTCCAAGGCGCGTAATGTAGAGCAAACTGAAAGGGATCTGAAGTCTGTTTTCCCAATCGATACTTGGAATCGTCGTCATTTGCAAATCATTTTCTTTGGTCGGGAATATTGCCCAGCACGCAACCACAATCTCTCTGACTGCCCAATTTGTGGCTGGGCGGCCAGTAAAAAACGAATTCGAGAAGAATCAAAGCGATAGGAAATCAATGTCTAACTAACATCCAGACAGCCGCGATACACAGTGCCGCTCCGCCAAGTAGCAATGAATATTGTAATGAAGAAAGAAGGTCCCTCGTATCTCTTCCATCCTGACACTGTCCCTCATCCCAGCCGGTAATTTGTCCAATTTGTCCACTCGTGCTATCGCAATTTTCTTCTAACTGATTATCGATGTAATCAACCCCCAAAACTGCTCCAAACCAACCAATCACAAATAACACTCCGAGAATTAGCGAAATGGCCCCTGAAATCTTTCCTGCTTTACCCATATCTCTAAACTGACAGCATTGTTTTTTCAATGCTACCAATACGAGCATTCATCACCCCCGTTTATTTGGGGAAATTATGAGCAACGAGTTGGTGAATTTTGAGGTTGGCCAAAACGCCCCAGATTTTGAAGCTGAATTGACAGACGGAACCACGATTAGGCTAAGTAAGATCCTTGCTGGAGGCGAAAAAGTAATTCTATACTTTTATCCAAAAGATTCTACACCTGGATGTACTAAGCAAGCCTGTGATTTTAGAGATAATTTTGACCGATTAAAAGCAGTAGGATACCGAGTTATCGGCGTTTCGAAGGATTCCTCAAAATCTCATTCTAATTTCATAAATAAGCATAATCTCAACTTCGAGTTAATCGTCGATCAAGACATCGAATTGCATAACCTCTACGGCGTATGGAGGGAGAAGATGAATTATGGAAAGACATACCTAGGAGTTTCTCGTTCGACTTTCGTTATTGGTTTAGATGGTAATTTTGAATTTGTTGGCTATAATGTAAGAGCCACCGGTCATGTTGAGAGACTAATGAATGAACTCGGAGTTGAGAGTTAATGGATATCGACGAACGACGAAAAGTGGTCTCGAGATACCTTCGTCGTTGCGTCACATACTCCGATGCTTCAATCGCTCGTAAAGTCAAGAGAGAAGAAGACCCCGAGGAGATTGCTCGTTGGAAAGCATTCCGTGAATTCACCGCTTATTCTGCTACTGAGATAGAATCAGGCGCCCTAGATACATGGCTTACCGATGAAGAAGGAGACCCTCCACCACCTCCAAAGATAGGTGACGGTTCATACAAAATCGATATCGATGCCCTCGGATTCAGAGAAAGAAGAGGCTGGCTTGCATCCTTACTTATGCCAAAACCAGTGGTTCTTGTTGGGACTAAATCAAAATCTGGAGTAGAAAATATAGCCCCAATGTCTTCAATCAGTATTGTATCAAATCATCCTCCACTTCTAGCCCTTTCACTGTCTGAAAATAGAGAAGGGAGACCTAGAGATACCCTAGTAAATTTGCAGGAGGGTGGGGTCGGTTCAGAGGCTTCGATTTTCGTATTGAACGCAGATTTAGAATCGGCAAGTGCAGTAAACAAAACAGTAAAAATTGTCCCTAGGGAAAAATCGGAATGGGACTTTTTGCCAGATTCTCCTCCAAATTATGAATCCGCACTTTGTGCAATTAGATGTAAGGTTGTAGATTTTTACAAATTACCTGAAGATGCTGTTAGTACTCTAGTAATTTTCAGAGTTGAAGAAATAGAGGCTCCTGAAGGCGTTGATTCCACATCACTTCCAGTAAAGCTATTCCAGATAGGATTTGACCAATTAGGTCCCGGACCAAATGAAGCGGATTGGAGAAGCAAAATCGATTATGCTTGATTCTCAGATAACTGACTCCATTGAGCAACTCCAAGCATGTGTTTCTCAGTATCAACTCTCATGTTGAGTCCAGCAATCATTAACAGAGTATCAGATTCGTTTAATGCGAAAATGGGGAGGCCATTTTGCTCTCCAAGAGTCTGAATTTTTCTCCGACACACATCTTGTTGAGTTGGCATATGCGTAAGGGAGCCTAAATCAGCAAGAAGCATATCTCCTCGAGCTAAATTCTGAGCCATTCCATCTAGATTTAACCGATGTAAATCATCTGGCTTGATATAATGTACATATCTTTCCGGTTCATCGATTAACTTATGTGTTCTTTCCGACCATATTTCCTTGCCTAAGTCATGAAAAGAATCATTGTTTTGAGGGCCGGGGTCAGCAGTTCTGGGCCCTCTTAGGACTTGTTCACTTGGCTTAGCGGGGTCGGGTAAGCCGAGTAATCTAAAGAGATTAACCACGTACGAGGCGAGGACTCTTTCCCAATGAGTGCTTCGCTTATTTATGGTGAAAGAGAACGGTTAATGAGAGTCTTTGGATAAGCGGTCATTCTTCTTCTTTGGAAGACTCAGAATCATCCAATAGTTCACTCAAGACATCGTCATCAACCATTTCAGTTGTTCTTGTTTCCTCATATTGTTTATCCAGTTCATCATTAGAAATTGCATTTTGATTCATTTCTTGAATAACCTCTTCAGTTTTTGATAAATCTTGAGTATCCTCCAACTTGGTCTCTTTCCGTTCTTTCTTCTGCTTATTCACTGTTTTTTTATTGAAAGGATCAAATTCAGGATTATCGAAGGCATCGTCCATGGAAACCTTTCTTCGCCCTTTAGCGTAAGGCGGAGCCTCGACCAAATCATTTGGATTACGTGATTTAACGTATACGAATCCTCCTCCGCCGGCTAAAATCAGAATAATCAAAACAAGTCCAATAGGTGACGTTATTGCTTCAGCAAAACTAAACGGAGCCTCTTCAATATTCATTGTAATCAGCATAGAATCACTCAATGATTCGTCTGATGCTGTTAATTTAATTGAAATCGTACCAGATGTGTCCGTTTTCCAAACAAACCACTTCCCAACATAATCCTCGTCATCTGAAGGGTTGCCATTTCCATCACTATCTTTTGTCACATCTAAATCCCATACGTAAATCATATTCTCCATATCAAATATAGAGTCGGTTGTTAAGTTTGCACTCAGAACAACCAAATCTCCAATTGTTGGATTTTGGTTATTGACCATTGCATGCGCATCTGGTTTGATATTGCTGACTGTGATCGGGATTTCTACAGATGCGGTCTCACCGTCATCATCCATAGTGTGGAATATTATCGAAGAAGGTACATTCTGAGAATCTGGCCAAGACCCAACAAATTTGGTTCCCTCAATATTGCAATCATCATCAGTAATTCCATTTTCGTTAGTATCAACATCTGGCTCTGTATCGAAACAATTCACTAGATTTTCAGCATCACCAATAGTGTCCCGGACAATTGCGGTAATACTAATTTCATCATCTTCTGCAACTGGAAGTGGATTACTTATCGGATCGATTGAAGGTGCGATATTTACCACGTCTATTGCAATGATTAATGGTTCTGAGCTAACGCCATCATCATCGGTTACAGAAAGAGTGGCAAGGTGCATTTCCGATGTGGTGTAAACATGCTGTATACTAGAATACTGGCCAACGCTTTCCGATTGTATTTCAGGATGATTTTCAGCATCAGGTTTCCAAAGATGAATGAGATTACTAATATCATTAGGTGAATCTTCGGCCCATCCACGAATCTCAATTTCGTCTCCTTCATTTACTGTGTACACACCTCTTGAATCAGGAGTAAGTCTTGTTCCTGAGAGCCATACCTCTGCTCCAAGATTTGATGGTGCGATATTGGTGACTTCGACAGTTACCTCCTCGGTTACAGTTTCACCATCGTCATCCATTGCTATCACTTGAATTGTGTAATCGCCCTCTGAAGTGGGAGATACTGTACATCTTGAACTAACAGTGCTTCCTTCTTCACAAGAAGCCTGCCATGAAATGTCGACAGGGGCTATTGGATTATTTGTATCAACGTCTTCCCTATGAGTTACTTCGAATGTTACAGAAGAAAGGACCGGAATTGAATATTCTGAAGCTTCGACAATTATTTCCGGAGGTCTATTGAGAACACTTACCGTTTTCTCAATTGTATCAGTATCACTTTCGCCATCGGTAATTGTCAAGCGAACTAAATACTCTCCATCGTCATCCCAAGTTACCTCGTGTATACAATCATCATCTTCGATGAGTTGCATATTTCCTGTGGTTGTTTCAATCTCAAAAACACAGTCGAGAAGCCCTCCGTCAGGGTCAACAGAACTTAACCCATCTAGGGATGCAGTTTCAAATGTCTGAATGGGTGAATTAATACTAAGATTGGCTATTGGTAGTCTACCGATATAAAGGCTAAATGTACCCATGTTATTACTTCGATTTCCATCATTTGTGATCTCCTCAGCCTCGTCCACAACAAAAACCAATCCCGCATTTCCAATTTGTTGCCCGGCAGGAACAACCCAATTCAATTCAACCCGCTGCTCTTGTAAACTATACAATGATGGTACGTAAGTTGTTTCAGTAAATCCATCAGGTCCAGTAACCTTGAGATTGGTTGAAGGCGAGGTAAGTATGCCCCGATTAATTACTGGAACACTAAAAGTCAGGAGGTCGTTTGGAACTGCATTGAATCCTATTGCTGGGTTTAAACTAACAGTTCGATTATTTCTGGTTCTCTCCACAGTTACTCCAGCAGCATCGGCAATCAAATCTACTGGGTGAATATTCTCATCCGTTATCAAAGTTGAAGTTCCAACTAAGGGACTTGCTCCATCAATCCAAGCAATCACTCCGTGAGACCCGTGTTCACTCCCCCCGCTAGAATCATCCTGACTATTTCCACTATTGAAATCAACAGTAAATTGGCCATTTGCATCTGTTGTAAAAGTCCTGTAATCTTGTTCAATTTCGTATCGAAATTCAACATCCTGATTTGCAACCGGACTTCCAACAGAATTAGTTACAGTTACTGTAGCATCTAGTTGCAAATCTAAAGGCGATAATTGATACTCAAGATCAACATCTAATGACGTACTGGCAGAAGCAGGGGTGTAAGATGTCAGCGAACTAACTAGTGAAAATCCTAAACTTTGGGTTGCTGAACTTTTGATATTATTCTTTATTGCAGGACAGTACCACTTGTAACCGGTTTCTTCTCCATTTGAATTCGAAGTGGTGATGTTGAAAGACTGTTCGCAACCGGAATATGTCACTCCCGAAACACCTCTAGATACAACATCCCATTCAGTGTAATTACTTCCGACTGTATCATCTGGGATAGTCAACCCGTCAACACTTGTTGTCCCAGAGAAATTTGTGTAAGCAGTATACTGAGAATTCCATGATTCACCTACGCTAAGTGGGAAATCATATCCTTCTGTAGGTGGATCATATTCATTCGAAACTACTAATTCAGCGACATCAACATTGATGCACCACCAAAGGAAATCTGCACAGAAATCAATTTCGACTGTAGCCTCTTGAGAAATTGTACCTAAATCTGATGCTCGGTAAAGTTCAATCGTATCCATTTCGACAGTCAAATCACCATTTTGCCCATCCAAATTTACATTTTGAGCGTCGAAATCACCATTAGATTCTACTTTGTATACCAAAGTGGAAACTCCCCCGATATTCATTGTGTAAATTTCTACAACCTCACTTACTAGGCTTCCAGTTAATGTTTGGACATTTGTGCTTACACCAGATGAAGCAATGAAGTCTCTGACATCCAGATACCCGTTGTAATTCCATGTGTCACCTATTCTCCAGTTTGGTACATCGACTATTCCGCTAGGATTTCGACTTGTTTCAGAAGTCATGATTTCATCTGAGAGTCTTGGTTCAGTATTGATTTCACCAGCGAAACCCATGATTGGTGTCAGAATTACCATCAAGGATAGTATGAGGCCCTTTAATCGCAGATTTACCATGAATCTGTGCAGACTACGTCTGCACAAGAACCTCTCTACTGAGTGTTTTGGCCTAAAAAGCCAAATCTAGATTATTGAATTCACAATAAATCTGCTAATTCATCTTGAATAAATTGTACAGCTTCAAGAATCTCACTCTTATCTCGAGCACCGGTAATTACCATCTTTCCAGATCCAAAAATCAGACAAACTACCCGAGGGTAATCAAGTCTGTAGATCAGACCAGGGAACTGCTCTGGTTCGTACTCTACTTTATCGAAAGGAAGGTGGAAGGTAAGGTTGTTCAGGTTCAATCTTCTAGGCATTGTTGCCAATGGTTCACCTTCACGAATTCCACGGATTCTTGGGTCATCATCTTCTATTTCTTCATCAGTAGCAGGTCTAATGCCACCCTCGACATCGATAACACGTGTGTGGTTGTCATCCATTCTAGCGGTTCCAAAGTAATCTTCTGGATAGTGTAGTGCATAAGTTGCAACCATATTCTGGACTTCGATTTCTACATCATCTAATTCCCAAGTTTCAATTCCTGCAGCTCTTAGGTCTCCAATCATTCTCTCTATTCCTGTATGGATGTTGTCCTTGTTCTTTCCACCGGTGCAAACCGCACGGCCAGAACGGAACATCAGGATGGCAAGTTTCGGATCTACAACACGGTAGACTACACCAGGAAACTGTTCTGGTTCATATTCACAATTCAGCTGGATGGCAATGTCAGGTAGGTCAAGCTCCTCCGCAACTCGGGTGGATGCAACTACGTTAACGACTGTCAGAAGTTCTTCATCGCTCTTCATAGGTTCTCGCACTTATGAACTACTTATAAAGAATCGTTGTTATTCAGGAGACTTACAATACCATTTCATTTGTTTAAATTCTAAGTTTTCAGACAATTCTTACACCTTTTGCGCCTAAGCGAGATATCAAAGGTGTGCCTCCTGCGACTTCAATGGCTTCTGCAACCCTTTGCGGTTGTTCTGTAAGGGCGACCATACAACCGCCTCCACCTGCACCAGTTAGTTTTGCTCCGAGGGAGTGAGGTAGAACTGCTTCGACCAATGCATCCAGTTCACGACTGCTGACTTCTAGCAACTGTAATTTTTCATGACAGGCATTCATAGCCATGCCAACCGCTTCTAAATTTCCGGCACCGAGAGCGGTTAATCCAGCGTGTGTTATTTTTGAGATGGCCTCCATTTCCTTGTGTTTAGAGGGTTCGTCATTGAGTAATTTTGCAACCCCAGCAACCATGTCTCCGGTTGGGGAACCGATGCCTGTGAACCCAAGAACTAACCAAGCATCGAGATCTACTGGTAATTCTACTTCACAAATGGACCATTTTCTCATACCTTCAGGAGTAACTAGGGAGGAATCAAACACATGTTTGGTTCCTGAAATTTTTTCTCCAGATACAACAATGCAACCACCCATAGCGCTTGTGGCAGTATCGGTAGGGCTAGCACGTCCAAATTGTGCCTTTGCTTCGGCTGCATGCCCTATTTTTGCCAATTCTATTACATCTAATTTGGAATCAGAATCCAACAATTTCTGAACTGCTGCCCCCATAGCGTTAGAAAGAGCAGCAGATGAGCCCAATCCTGCAGCAGAAAACAAATCACTCTTGATTGAAATCTGCAATGGTTTTCCGTCGTAGTTGAATACATCCTCTAGGATATGAGAAAGATGAGGGTGTTTTTCACTCTGAAAGGCCATGCCTTCAATTGTCCAAGCATCTGACTCAATGAGCTCGACTTCAACACCTGAGTCTATGGCGACTGCCACTGCAGGATGGCCATAGACAACCGCGTGCTCACCAAACAGGATACATTTCCCCGGGGCGAAGGCCTTCACCATAGCCTGTCCTAGCACGACAAGGAAATTAGCGTTGGGGATACAAACCATGTCAGCAAATTGAAGCGGTTGATTGAAGGTCCGGCCACACTTGCGAGTACTATTCAGGCCTAGGCCTGCAGGTGATTGATGATGGAACACCCACTTCTTCAGACCTATGGCCCACTAGATGGGTGGATGATTCTCTTACTAATTGCAGGTTTATCCATTGGCTTCTTTCTCTATCAAGTGCAATTAGCGGTCCGACTGGTAATGCTTGGTTCCAGTGATGACCGTTTTGACTCATGGGGTAAGAGAGTATGGGAAGTTATCACAGGCTGGTTAGGTCAGAAAAGAGTCCTCGAAGACAGAGTCGTTGGAATTATGCACGTTCTGATGTTTTGGGGCTTCCTGATGCTCTCAACAGATATGTTTGACTTAGCCACTGCAAATTGGTTCTCTGGTGAACTACTACCAAGTGCCCTAGTAGGCCCTTGGAATGGAATGGTAGAACTAGGGTATACAATTGCCCTAATCGGTTGTCTTGCAGCCCTAACCAGGAGAGTAGTTTTCACTCCTGAGAAATTGAAAGGTAAATCTCAACTTGAAGGCAACTTCATTCTTTTCCTAATTATGACGATTACAACGACCTCATTCATCGTAGAATCCGGCGAGTCTCCTTCTTCAACTTGGGAACCACTGGGGTATTGGTTTGCTGAACAGGGAACCACAGAAGGACAAGTAATTGCGGCCTATTGGGCTCATATGTTAGCGATTTGTACATTCTTCGTACTAATTCCAATGTCTAAGCACATGCATCTCGTTATGGCATTCCCGAACGTATTCTTCTATGATACTGAGCCAATGGCAAAGATGCAGCCGCTAGCAGTGAATGATAGCGGCCAAGCAGTTCCTTTGGAAGACTTGGACATCGAGGCATTTGGAGTTGCGAGTTACGAACAATTCTCATGGAGACAACTCATTGATGGCTGGGCTTGTACTACCTGTGCAAGATGTCAAGATGTTTGTCCAGCCTATGAATCTGGCAAGGCATTGAACCCAATGCAAATCGTACACGACGTCCGAGATTATGCTAATGACCACGCTCCAATTTTACTCAAGGGTGAAACTCCTGATGAGAGTATTCTAGACCGAATGAGTGCGGATGCTGTTTGGGCTTGCACTACATGTCACGCATGTGTCGATGCTTGCCCGGTTTACATCGAGCACGTACCTAAACTCACAGATCTTCGTCGGAACGCAATGATGGAGACAATGGAATATCCAGAGGAATTGAATGTTGCAATGGGTAACCTAGAATCCGCATCAAATCCATACGGATTCGGTATGCATGAGCGTGGCAACTGGGCTGAAGGGCTTGACATCAAGATTGGGGAACCGGCAGAATACATCTACTTCGTAGGTTGTGCAGCAAGTTTCGACGAGAGGAATCAGAAAGTTGCAAGAGCGACTATTGGTTTACTAAATGAAGCCGGATTAGATGTTGGTATTCTCGGAATGCAAGAAGGTTGTTCTGGAGATCCTGCCCGACGAGCAGGAAATGAGTACCTTTTCCAAATGCTCGCAGAAACTAATATGATGACTTTCCAAGAATTAGGAGTAAAGAGAATAGTTGCATCTTGTCCACATTGCTTCCATACTCTAGGAAAGGAATACGCAGATTATGGCGGTGCAGAATTAGAGGTATTCCATCACTCTGAAATACTTGCCAAATTGCAAGAAGAAGGCAAACTTCCTAACGTTTCAACCGAAGAATCAGTCACCTTCCACGATCCTTGTTACCTTGGCCGAATAGGAGGTATTGTCGACGAACCTCGCGACATAATTGGTGGAGTCGATAAGGAAGTTGAGAGGCATGGAACCGATTCATTCTGTTGTGGAGCCGGTGGCGCCCAAATGTGGATGGAAGAGGATGCCGATAAGCGGGTAAATCAAATCCGTGCCAAGGAGATAGCAGAAACCGGATGTGACACAGTTGCAGTAGGCTGCCCCTTCTGTTCAATCATGGTCAAAGATGGACTAGATGCAGTCGGTGCTGAAATGGACGTCAAAGATGTAGCAGAGATTCTTTGGGAGCAAATAGTCGCTAGAGACGAAGAGATTCAAGCCGCCGCTGCCGCAAATGCTCCTGAGTGATGCATAAATAGCGCAGTATACACGAGTAACCATGAGTGATGAGTTCACAGTCTCAGGCTTGACGATTCCAAGAATCGCAATTTACGAAGGAGCAATACTTGTTTTGTGGGGTATCGCGGCATATATCATATCGGACCAATCTTCGATTACTGCAATGATACCTTCCTTCATGGGTGCTCCTCTATTGGTTCTGGGAATTCTATCCGAGAGGATGCCAGACATGCGTCATCATCTGATGCACGCATCTATGATTATTGCATTATTTATGGCTCTGGCACCAATTGGAATGTTTGCAGGTAGAGGCATTCCAGATTCTCAATTGGCTTTAGCATCCAATCTTGTTTTGATGTTAATTGGAATTTCATTCATGGTTTGTGGAATTATGTCTTTCCGCGCTGCTAGACTTGCTAGAGAAGCGGAGTGATAGTTTGTCCTCTCCTATAATCGGGGTTACTACCTCGATTAATTTGCGAGATTATGAAACTCCTGAGCAAGCAGTTGTAATGTTGCCTGCAAATTACCCAACTGCGATCAGAAAGGCAGGTGGGATACCCGTTTTGCTGACTGAAGGCGATGAGGTTGAAACATTACTCGACCGCCTAGATGGGATAATTATCGCAGGCGGTCGAGATATAGATCCGGCACGTTATGGACAAGAACCACATGAAAGTACCAACGACCTCCGCCCAGAACAGGATAGTTGGGAATCATTACTAATCGCATCTGCAATAGAAAGAGATTTACCAATGCTTTGTGTTTGTAGAGGCCATCAATTATTGTCTGTAGAGAGGGGAGGTAGGCTTCACCAACATCTACCCGAAACCCCTGGTCACGAAAGTCATGGTGCAACTGCTGGTGATTGGTCTAATCATCTAGTAAAGATTGAGGAAGACTCGCTATTGGCATCTGTAATCGGTACTGAAACCATGGCTAATTCCGGCCACCATCAAGGAGTAGCAGATGCCGGAGATCTAACTGTGGTTGCAAGAACTGAAGATGGACTTATCGAAGCGGTTGAACTACCCGGAGCTAGTTTCTTGCTTTCGATGCAATGGCATCCAGAAATGATTGACCAAACGAAAGTATTCAATGCATTAATTGAAGCAGCAAGGATATAATCTCCAAATATCGATACCATCGATTTGATTTAGTCAACTAGCAAGTGCCCTCCGAATGAGTAAGCAAGGCCGGGCTCCTGTGATTGGCGTTACCGCCTGTAAACGAGACTCAACTTTTGGCCCTTGGAATATCGAAGCTGTAATCCTTCCATCAACTTACACTAACATTATCGAAGAAGCCGGCGGGCAACCTATTCTGCTTCCCCCTGGGTGTTGTGCTTCAAACCTAGATTTTCTCGACGGTCTAGTTGTGGCAGGGGG
>DAOJ01000079.1 GCA_002502365.1 Euryarchaeota archaeon UBA106 | reverse complement strand
GTTATACTCGCAACTTCCGGACATCAGGGTGTTTGGAGCAGCTCGTCAAATGGATCAGGGCTTGGATCAGCATTAATCGCCTCTGCAGGGATAAAGTTGACAGGAATGGAGAACAACCCCACACATCCTCTCACCGTTAGAGGAACAGATCTCAACATCAGTCTCGATGTATTGGGGGCTGGAGGCAGAGTCAGGAAATCTAGTGGAGAGGACGTTGACCCCAGTGAAGTCGGCGATGATGATTGTGTGCTAGATCTAAGAGGCCTAGAACCAGATGCTAAGGTTTGGTTCTCTAACACAAGGTCCAGAATCAAAGATAGAACCGGCTTAGATATCTCTAGAGATGTTGTTCCAATCACAAAAAGTATCGCCACAACAACAGGAGGGGCTCCGGTTGACGAATACGGAAGAGTAACCTTCCAGAAGGGCAAAAAGTGGGCGACTGGAATCTACGCAGCAGGCCGTTCAGCAAACAACGGAATGCATGGAGATGGTATTTTGGCAGGAAACCTAATTCTCGATGATTTAGTTGGTGGAAGTAATGCAGGAATGCATGCAGGAGAATGGGTAAAAGAAGCCACTTTTGGCGGTTCTAATTTAGTCGAAAAAGCGATATCCAAATCTATCAAGACAATCGATTCCCTGAAGAAAGCAAATGGGGCCTCTGTTGGCCAAACATCAGCAACATTGTCGTCAGTGATGTCATCTTGCACCAATGGTTCTAGAGACGAATCATCTCTAAAAGCCGCAGTAAATGCAATTTCCGAGATTAAGAAAACCGGAATCAAAGTAACCGATCAATCAACAGTGATGAACACAGAGGTATGCTCAGCTCTGAGACTTCAAGGAATGATCACTCTAGCCGAGCAGATCGCAAAATCTTGAGGAATCACAATGAGTGAAGAACCCACAATCTTCACTCGAATAATTAACGGTGAATTACCTTGTCATAAGGTGTATGAAGACGATAGCGTCTTTGCATTCCTAGACATTCAACCCCTAACAAGGGGACACACATTGGTTATACCAAAGGAACCAGCTCCTTCAATAGACCAATTGAGTCTAGATTCAGCCGCGGCTCTTGGCAGGGCTTTACCGATAGTAAGCAGAGCTGTGCTCAAGGCGACTGGAGCCACTGCGTACAACCTAATCCAAAACAATGGGCATGAGGCAGGGATGTCAATCGCCCATGTCCATATTCACATCATTCCACGATATCCTGATTCAACTCACTCCTTCCTCTGGAAATATGGAAAGATAGACCATGAGGATGCAAAAATACTCGCTGAAAGCATATTTAAGGCCACAGATTAGAATCGGTGGATTATCAACCCCTTGCATCCTCGCAACCATGTGGCGGACTCCCAAAACGCGCCGGAGATACTCCCAGAACTATCTGAGAGCGCGACCCGATTGAATCGAAAAAAACTCAATCGAGTTCCATTCAATCATGAGGGCAAACACCCTGGGAAAAGATGGGCACACTTGGCAATCAATCTGATGTTTGAATTTGGAAACCGAGCTATTTTTAGAAATACTGAATCAGATCCTTTACCCGAAACCAAAGGAGGGGTAATCTATGTTGCGACCCATATCAATGGATTAGTAGACCCCATGCTTATTGCCCGCCTCCAGAGAAAACGAATAATCTCACTTGGCCGCCATGATTTGACCACCCGTCCAGTAATTGGTTGGTGGGCTAGGCGTTTTGGCGCTCAACCAGTACTTCGCAAAGCGGAAGTAGAAGCCGGAATAGTTGATGCCGATTATGCAAGATACATCAATGATAGAGGTATGTTGACAGTAGCCTCCTGCCTCGCAACAGGTCATTCTGCGGTAGTAATGCCGGAAGGTAAATCACACCAAGACTCTCAACTACACGCCTTACGTTCTGGCTCTTTTCGAGCCGCTCTTGCAGCATCCGCAATAGCAGATGAGAAAGGACTTCCTGCACCGGTGATTCAACCTGTTGGATTACACTGGAGAACCCATCACTGGCTTCGAACCGATAATTATGTAGAATTTGGTCAGCCATTGGAAATACCTTCAATTTACTCAACCGATGATAGGGAAAAATTGGCCTCTGGAGAATGGGTCGAACCAAGTTATGAAGACACTAATGAGTTGAGAGATCGGGTTTTCCAGACACTATCTCCAATGACTCCAGATTCTCCTGACTGGGAAACCTATCGAGCCTGGAAACTTTTGGCTAATATAGGCGCAAACAAAACAGATACCCAACTACATTCACTGTCAGAGGAAGTACATGCAACAAGAGATGTGAGAGATAGCATTGGTAGAGAAATCAACAATCCCATGATAGAGCAAGCAACGGAAGCGGCCGAAATTCTTCACAAAAATGATTTGTATGCAAACTCATTAAACAAATCAAATCGTTTGCGTCAAAAAACCCTCGGAGAACAACTACGAGGTATTCTGGGATTGATTTTGATGCTAACAACTCTACCGATCACTCTACCATCCTCTGGTATTCAATGGGCACTAGCGAAGTATATGGCCGAATCTAGTGATGAAGGATTAGACTCTAGAACTACATACTTCATGCTAGCCGGGATGTTTTCTCCAGTTTTTTTCTGGCCTCCAGCCGCGTTACTGGGAACATATCTCTACTCAGGTTTATCGATGGATTTAGTGACACTATACACATTCATCCTTCTGAATTTATGTTTCTATCTCGCTGCTTCAATTGCATTATCGGGCTATGATTTGTGGACAGATTTAGTCAACGCTAGTAAGCGGAAGGAATTGAGTCAGACAAAAGATGGAGATAGATTCCATGAATTAGTAGATAATATCTCATCTAGACTCGGCGCTCTCAAATAGGACCGCCAATAGCCGACATTGATGGATAGTAAGTCGGCGGCCGATTCAATCAAGACTTGGTTGGCCCGAGAAAAACTCGAATATAGAGAAGTCTCCGACGCTCAAGCACTCATACATCTTCATGTAAAATATCCTCCAACTAAACAAGGTCATGTATTCAACGTTGTAATTCCAAAGAATCGAGATCTTGCTTTGATTTATTCAATAACACGAGTGGATGAAGGCCAACAAAATGAGATGCAGGAACACGGAAAAGAAGATTCGGATGCTTGGGAGGAATGGCTACACGAAACCCGAATACAATTAACCCGTTCAAATCTCGATTGGGTTCTACACGTTGGTAAAGCCAAGGAAGAAGTCCCAGGTCCATTACAAGCCTTCAATCTCTCGAGGCCAATTTGGTTTGACGGCCTTACACAAAATGAATTTATGCAAACAATGAGGGGTTTATGGCTAGCTAAATTAGAATTAATCCATCAAATAAAATATGCATATGGTAAGGGTATTGGCAAGCCTGGAAAGGTCGACGATTGGGACGCTAAAAAGACAAAACAACAAACCCCCCAGAATCCAAAAAAGCAGTCAAAAAGCCACCCAATTGATACCGATGAAACCGGTGGTTTTGGTAGTGAATTTGACCCCGCTGACTGGGTCTGAGTTAACATTGTAATTTTTGATAAATTTCATTAGTTGTGAAATCTAACTCATGACGCGTGAGCGTGTAGGTTAAGTATCCAAAGAGAACCAACGAAGCGTCGTAGCAGCGACGCTGGAGGGAATGAGATGGAGACTAGGAAAGTAAGGAGTAGCATAACATTAGTTCTGATTATGGTCATGAGCCTGTTCGCAACATTAGAATTCTCAGAAAAAGTCGAAGGAAGTGAGATTGTATTAACCGATGCAATTCAAGTTGTTAATGGAGGAACTCATGTAGATCGAATGGTCGCGATGGACGCCGACTCTATGGGCAATACACATTTTGTCTGGAGTCGAAACACTCAGCACCTCTACTATAAAATGCTCAATACAAAAGGCGAGGTATTAATTGACGAAACCCAAATTTCCAACCCCGGGTCTCACCGAGCATTCCACCCCGATATAGATGTAGACAATGCCGACAATGTCCACATAGTCTGGACCGATCAAGCAGGTCAATGGGAAATCATGTACACGCTAATTGATCCTTCTCAAGACGATCAAGATGGAGGTTCAGGTTCTGACGGAGTCCTTTCAATAATCAATGACGAGGTAATCGCCGTACAACCCCAGAATCGAGACTGGCCGGCAGTGGCTGTAGATTCACAAAACAATCCACATATTGTTTGGGAAGATTCTTTTGATGAACTCGACAAATATTACCAACAATCTCAGATTTACTATACTATGTTGGAAATAGATGTACCAGGTAGACAAGCAATTACTGCAATTGGTAACACACTTTTGACTCCAATAATTGGCTACAAAGGCCATCCTGATATCGCAATCGACGTTGACGACTTCGTTCAGATTGTTTGGGACGATACACGAGGAGGAAAGGTGGAGATGGTCGTACCAATCGATACCTCTGGTTCAATGAGTGCTGAATGGGCAGACATGTGTGCGGTATTTTACGGAGGGACATTTACCAGCGGTAGCACATTCATTGGACTTAAACCAATGTTAGAAGATGCTAATATGACCGTATTCGAAACCCTCTATGCATTGGCAGGTCAAGGTGGATTACCATCCGCAACAACCGGACCTACCTGCGCAGCAGCGGTACAGACTGGAGGAAATGGAAATCAAGGCCCACGCGCAACTCATTTGGGACAAAACCCAAGTGACACCTCAGGCGGTATCCGCTGGATAGAAAACGCAATTTTTGATGGCCAATCCATTCCATTGCCTCCAGGAGGAGGAGGTATAGGAGACGGTAGTGAAGATTGGGGCCCTGGAACCGCTTGGGCTTGTCTCTCTTGGAGAGACGCTCAGGGACGGTTGGGCAACGCAGCAAACCCCCCAACTCCTGCGGACCATAGGTGGAATCCAAATGCAACAAGGATAGTTATCCCAATTTCAGATGAGGGGCCGAAAAATGGAGAACCTTCACAACAAACAGACGACTATGCAACAATAAATGAGGCTCACGATGCCTGTGTTTTAGCCGAGGTAACTCCAGTCCCTCTTCTTTCAACCGGATTCAGCTCGGGTTCCGATCCTGTAGGTTCACACATGATGGATCTTGCTCAATGTCCGAATGGAGCTACAAATCTCGCCCAGAGAACCTGCCCTGGAAGCACCCTAAGAAACACTGATGCTGGAGGCATGATGTACCAATTCCCAACTTCTTCTTCAGGTCAAGCACAAATGACGATAATGGTAGAAGCATTGGTGGCACTCGCAACTAACAATTCTAGAGAAATTTTCATGACTGTTTTAGATCCATATTCTGTTTTGGATAATCCACCACCTGGCTGGACTAAAGGCACTCCAGGAACCAAGGTTGACACACAAACTGGACAATATGTAGAGGATATCGGACCTTCTTCAGACTCTCTAGGACGAGGGCATTTAGTCGTAGTAAATGACACCAGAATCACCCTCCAAGATGCCTACAGTTTACACCCATCAATTGCAATAGATAATTCAGGAAATACACACATCGCGTGGATGGACGGCCGACCCTACGGATTTGCTTTGGATGTAAATTACGAGATTTACTATGCCAGATTGAGACTCCGAGGAGCTGCGGTCTGGGATGGTGTTCCAGAAGGCCTTCCTTCCTTCGGAATTAAGCAGATTACTGACTCACCCATTTCCACTGTCGAAGGACTAGATGAAATCGATCCTCAAAGGCCCTACGGGGTTAATTCTCATATGCCTGCTATTTTGACAGACTCATTTGACAATGTCCACATTTCTTGGCTAGATAATAGCAACATCACCCAGGGAGAGGCAATAATGTACACTCGCCTAAACCATACAAATAACGACTATCCGGAAGGATTCCCATTGAATTCTCTCGCTACAGCAATTCTAGAGCCTTGGGAGATAAGTGAGGTAACGCAATGGGATTCAGATAAATTGGGCCCTAATTCAGGTGCCGCTCCTATGTCAGGGCAACCACCCGCATTCGCTAACGACCTTGGAAGCGGTGTTCATCTTGCTTGGTCCGATACCAACAAATGCAACGAAGAAAATAATCAAGGAAGATATACAATTTGCTATGTCCATGTTCTAACAGGTATAGTAGAGGTTGCACTTACAGAATTTGAGACATTTTACCATACAATACAACCGGGCCAACAAACCACCTATAATATGACAATTTCCAACCCAACACCAGGTCCTCCTGATCTAGTTTCTGACTCCTATACGGTTAGCCTACTCGGGGTTCCAAATAATTGGACTGTAACACTCTTCTTCGCCTCAAACCACACACCTATTTTCGAATCGACCGGTTTATTCCTTCGTGGAGGAGATGTGGTACCAATTTACATGCGCGTCAGGGCTCCTACTATATATCAGGCAAATGAAGATGAATTAGCAGCAATTTCAGTCTCAGTAGTATCAAATAGAGACCCCGCAATCAATGATGAGAGGCTTACTATGACACTAATGGATGTTGTACATGGTATAAATCTCGATACAAGCCACTACCAAGTAGATGTTGAACAAGGGCAATCTGCAATATTTTCGATTACTGTAACAAATACTGGAAATGTCTATGATACATTCGCATTTTATGACCCAACGACTAGCGAAGGCCAAACAGAATGGGGCCTCCCGTTTGGATGGGGAGTAACCTTCCCTACCTCTCTATCATTAGACCCCACTCAATCAGTCACCCGTAACCTAAAGGTAAATGTTCCAACTTCGCAAGAACCTGGGACGTTTGTAATCTATCTGAAAGGCTGGTCAATGGGAGAACCTGTACTATCAATAGATAGAGGTACATTCGATGTTCTTGAACTATGGGTAAATGTATCAATTCGTACTTCCGGCAATATAAAATTCGATGTGGGTTCAACAGACCAGAATGTTTTACCCGGTCAGTGCGCTGATTATCCAATAGAAGTAACCAAACATTATACTTCTGGATATCTAGTTTTCACCACCCCTGGCGGCCCAGAGGAAAGACCACCAGAAATAACCGAAAACACATGGCGTTACGATAATTGGGTAGTAACTCTAAGTGTGGAAAAAAATGAACCGATATTGTGGCAGGTAGCTGGAGGCACACCAGAAACCAAAACAGTGAATGTACAAGTCTGTGCACCTTACAATGCTACAGCAGGTCTAGGCGAATCAATAACGGTCAAAGCCCATCTGGATGGAGCCCCTAGAGTCAG
The DNA here is from genome assembly GCA_002502365.1 of Euryarchaeota archaeon UBA106. Classification (GTDB taxonomy): domain Archaea; phylum Thermoplasmatota; class Poseidoniia; order Poseidoniales; family Thalassarchaeaceae; genus MGIIb-O1. Next base: position 4,231 of record DAOJ01000079.1, on the reverse strand, counting down.
GGCTCTAGTGACGTTAGCGACAGATGTAATCCAAGAGTATGAACTTGAGGCATCTGTTCCGCAGTCAAATTTAGATTTGTACCCCGGGCAATCATTCCAACTTAATACCACAATCGAGAATACAGGAAATGGTCCAGACAGATTCGATGTTGCAGTAAATTCGATACTGGATAGTAATGGGATGGCAGATGTGTGGGATATTGAAATCCCTCGAGTAACCTTCGAAGAACTTGATAGAGACGAATCTCAAGAGGTGCCGATTTACATCAATGTACCAGAGAAGACTTTTGCTGGAAATTACGAAGTGACATTGGATGTTCTTAGTGAGGAACCTTATGAAGGCACCCGACTTAGAGATAGGATTATTTTGAACGTGGAAATTGGAGAATTTTATGATATGAGAATTGAGCTAGACCCTGCAGTGGAATCTAGAATTAAAACTACGGCACCCGGAAGGGTAGTTCGCTATACCATGAATGTAAGCAATTTTGGAAACGTTGAAGATCATCCTTCCATACATAATCATACCCAGAATACTGCTGGCTGGGACGAAATTCCAGGAATGAACACACTTAGTGGTTGGAATATCAATTACGCACTTATCGAAGGTTTTGATACAGAATTCCCACTTGAGCATCAATGTGTTGAATTAACCGTAGGGCAAGATCCTCCTGAAGGAAGGTGCTACAAAACCGCAATTGGAACCGATGCAGGAACGGTAATGCTACCGATTATGCCCGCGTATACTACTTTACAACTCGTAGCCATAATTGAAATTGATTCCCAGGCGCCACTTAGTGATCGAGAAATAGGAATTAAGGTTCTTTCAAGCGCAGGCTCCTCACAAGTGGGCGGTGATCACGACGAGACTCCGATTTGGGATGATTCTTGTACACTCGACGAGAATAAAGATGGTTTACCAGACTTAACTCGCCCATTCTGTGATACTAATGAACAGATTCTTGAGCTACGACTCAGGGCGCCAGATCTTGAAATCGTAAGTGTTACCATAGGCGATGATAGAGCAAAGGTAGGAGAAATGCTAGCAGTAAATGTCGAGATCAAAAACTCAGGAAATATTCATGCAACTGACGTGAACATTATCTTGTGCGTCGGTCAATCGGTAAACTCGATAGAGAAGTATGGTTGTGACGAGGAAAATGTCGCATACAGACAGGTTCTTCAGGCAGTCATGCCAGTCGGATCTAGTGGCGAGGAAGAGTCTCCAAAAATAACACTGCTTTATCTTGTAAAGGCAGGAACTCACGAGGTATCTGTAGTTATAGACCCAGATAACATGATTGTTGAATCCAATGAAGATAACAATATCAGGAAAGTAGACGATATGGGGTCAAATAATGGAATTTTAGACGTCGGCGTAGAAGTAGTTGCGACCTACTCTGTTCCGGCCATTATCCTAGGCGCAACAATTGCTCTGATGTGGGTAGCTGGTGTGGTTATGTATGGACGAAGGATGGAAGCCCTGGATCGATTTGCTGAGAAAAGTAGTCTTCTCGCCAATTTGAATGATGACGACCAAGTATTCTGATACGGTAATTTATCGAGCCAGCCACCATGGTAGAGGTGTGCCTTCTCGGGCAGCTACTAGGCTGCCCGTGCTAGACGCAAAGTCGCGGAGTAGTCTTTCTCTTAGACCCTCCATCATTACTTCAGCATCCATCGATTGAATTCGTAGTCCTTGTGAAAATAAATCTAGATCCAATGGTCTTCGAGGATGATTTAGCATTGCATGAGCAAGCTGCCTCTCCTCATAGGTATCAGAAGACTCATCGATTGTTGGCGCTACTTTCTGCATTACTTGCTGATGTAAAGCAATTATAGCATCCCGCTGCTCATCTATTCTCTCTAAGGCTTTGTCCATATCAGACAGCATTGACATTGCCTCGCCTAGTGGTAATAATCGCCGAGTACCAATTGTTCCGACTACAGAATCTAGATCTTCTGGAAGTTTTGAAGACAAGCGAATGGGACCTCCCTTTGGCATGGTTCTGTGTTCTGCACGGAACAGGTTAGGCCCTAAGTCAAGTCTGAGTGAAAATGATTGATTGACAGTATACATCTTCTTTGGAGGCCCCCCTTTTATGGAAGGAAACTTCTGAGATTCTACAAATCCAGCCTCCTCGAGTACTTTCAGATGTTTAACAACCGCCTGTTGACTAATTTCAAGCAGTTCTGACAATTGGAGAGGGTAATGCGGCTCCTTAGCGAGATACTTCAATATGTCTCGCCGTGCTCTGTTTTCGAGGATATTCAAAGCCTCGTCGAAGCCCACCATGACTTGCCAACCCTAGGTTGTCTAGTGGGAGGTGGGATAAAAACCCGAGGATGGCTGGAAATTTATTTATTCACTCAACCTTCGTCCCAACCTTTCCAAGCATCATTTGAAGATTCATAGGACTCTTCGGGTTCAGGTTTGGATATTTTTGACACTTTTTCTTCGTCATTATTCCCCGTCTCGATAAATGGATTCGGGACATCTGAATTCGATGAAATCTTTTGATTTTGAGAGCGGTATAATTCATCTGTAGTCATTACTTTACCATCGATAATTAATCCACTAGGCTTTCTTCCATCATCTTTCGATTTGTTTTGCAGCATCAATATCGCAAAAATCAATGCAATAATTCCGCTCATAACTCCGAAGCAACAAGTTCCAAACATTGCCAAGATTACAGGATCCGAGAAAACTCTCAATTCAGAAGCGGTATCATCTACCAGCCATAGTACAGAATCACCATCGTTGTACAGTGTATATGTTCCACCACTAGGTGGCATAAACACTCTGACAGGAACATAAGTTGTACCATTCACCAGTCTTTCTACATGCAGTCTGGTAGGGCCGTCACCGGAGAATTCTTGCCCATCATCCTCAATCATCCGCAAATTTGCAATTGGGTCATCCTCCCCCTCACTCAATCTTAATGCAACATATACATGACTTCCTTTCAAATCAAAGGAATCACTTTCCCCAGCATCTAAACGTGTCACGTTTTCTAATTCTGGATCTAACATAGGTTCCAGATTTTCAACGGCATTAGGTAGTATTGCCATGAAAGCAATGAGCAATACAATAGAAATGGCCGAAGCCCATTTCGCAACTCGCCGATAGTTCACCGCCACGCCCTACTCAGTGAGCACTCACATTTGATGATTAGTCCATCACAATCCGATATTGTAACCTAATTCTGCTAATTTTTCGGGCAGATATGTTTCAGTTACGAAATCCAAACCATATTTCGCAAGAGACTGCTGCTCAGCCTTCTTTCCTATCTCGAGCATCAAATTGATTTCTTCTTGCCAATCACCATCTGCAAATCTAGGGTCAGTTAACTCAGCATTCAATGCTTGAATATCTTTACTTGTTAAATCGTCCGCCGGAAGATCGTATGCATCAATATCCCCCGCTCTAATTCCGATGTAGTCAGCGCTAGGGGTCGCTAAGTATTCAGAAATATGAGCGGTTTTGATTGCTCCATAGGCTATCGAAGCATAAATTCTGTAAGACCAAGGGTCACCGTCAGCGAATACAATTATTGGAATCTGCCATTCTTCATTCATTCTTTTGATAATCCTTCTAGTAGAGCGTGCAGGTTGCCCTTTCAGATGAACTAGAGCGCATCTAGCCGACTCATCGAATCCATTCTCAACTAGTCTGTCGAACATACCACCAGTCTCTATGGCCATTACAAAGTCAACATCATGCTCGATTAAGCGTAATTTTTCAGCCTCGACATTGTATGGAACCCCATATCCGGAATCACCAACATCATCTCTGCAATTTATCCGCATCCATTCGCCTCGGCGATTCCTTTCTTCAAAGGTAATATTCCCAATGATTCTAGCACCATCTTCTTCAGGCCTGAGTTTGAAATCCTCTCTCATACATTTGGTTATAATTTCCAAATCTTCAGCCAAATTGTTACTTTCATTTTGCGAACCAAATTTCCCATGCCCCCATCCTTCTGAGATGTAGTACATTTCTCTCAACGTCGAGGATTTTCCAGCCTCAATCATCTCCTCGATAAATTCTGTAACATGGAGGGCACGCAACAATTGCCTCGCACTTCCAAGCGAGGTTGCATCTCGGGTGGACTTCTTCTTACCGTATTTGTAAACACCGAGTTTTGAATCAAAAGAAATATTCTGCTTTGTTCTTACAGGCAGCGTCATTGTTGGAGGCTCTCCCTTGAGCATCTTGTTGTGCATCTCA
>DAOJ01000028.1 GCA_002502365.1 Euryarchaeota archaeon UBA106 | reverse complement strand
CTCTCATCCCAAGGCCAGTTTCCACGAAGTGCATCGCCCTCTTGGACGCTGATTTCTAGCAATTCTTCAGCCTGCTTACGACCGATTCTAGTTTCATCACCATCGCCGTCCAATTCAACCAAGTCAGATTTTGCAAGGACTAAGAGTAGCCTCCTGCGTGTGCACCGGACAGCGATTTCTGAAATATCCAAAAGTTGCATTTTCGAAAGAAGACGGATAGTATCCTGCTTCTTTGTATCGGCTGGCATGCCATCGATTCGTTCTGAGTGTACTTTGAGGACTCTCTCAGGGAAAAGTCCTGCTCCAACCGCAGGATCTGCGAAAGGCAAAGGAACTCCTGAAGCGGTTTTCTTACCTGCGATGACGTCCTCATCGATTTCATTGTCATCGTCTTTCGAATTAGCTTCGTTGATTTGTGAAGCGAAGGCGTGGAATCCCGGAGGCAAAGCGGCTAGTGAGATTCCGGTCGGAACGGGATTTTCTATATCTGCACCTCGCTCGCCTAATTCGTCAGCGAGCATAGCATCAGCAAATCTAGCGGGTGTAGCATAGGCTCCGCGAGGAGACCTTCCATCGATTTCAGCATCATATCGCGCTAGCATATGGTCAAGAACAGCACCAGGATTTGACAGTAGACCTGCAGGGAGAGTCGGCCAATCATTTGGCATTGTAGCGGCAATCGGAATATTATGCCGAATCGATTCCTCCCAGGCGTCTAGCCAACAATCAAGCTGCTTTATTCTATCCTCACACGACCTATCAAGTCGTGCATACCATCCCGAAGCGTCGCTAACCATGGCACCGACGCGCCCTCCCACATGGGTCTCTACTTTGAATGGAACGGTTGCTCTCAACCTCAGTTGAAACGGTTTTCAAGAGTATAAACCGAAGAAATCCTGCTCAATTTCAATAATTTGACGGTGTTGGAGCAGATGAGCGATGGCTTCGTCGATTTCGTCGACAGAAATGCCCATTGGTTCTAGTCCATCGATAATTTCTTCGAAATGAACAGGCTCTGAATTTTTCAACGAAGCTACTTCTATTGTACCTAGGATATGTTCAGCAACAATAGCAAGAAGTGGATCATCCTCAACACCCATTATCCCTCCAGAAACCATAGGTTCTTCAGATTCGATATTTTTGACTTCCTCATCATTTCCAGAATTGGTCTTGTCGAATATATCGAAGAGATTTTTCTGATGCGGATCAGTAATCAAATCAGGGCCAGCAACTTCTCGCTGCCTCTTCAATTTCTTAACCAAAGTCTCTATTCGATGTAAGCGCTGCTCGAGCCGAAGTCGCTCTCTACCAAGGTGTGATTCGACCAGTTCGAGTTCCTCTTCGGCACGCTCTTCCAGCCAAGTTGTCAATTTCCAACTTGGGTCAATTCTCAGCATAGTATCCCAAAGGCGAACTAGGGATTCCGGCAGGGCGTTTACATCGATGCGTGATGATTCGCTACCATCGTCCCCGCCGCGCTCCATGTCACCCATGTTTGCGGTGACCGTCTATCAAATATCGCCTTGGAAAACCTCGTCGAAGCATTTCTTTGCACGAAGGAAAGGATGGGTTGTATTGATGAATGATGAGCAAGTGCCGCAGTTTCATGACAGGCTACCGTCTAACTGTGTTGGCAGGCGACGGAACCGGTCCAGAAGTCATTGCTGAGGCACTCAGAGTAATCGAGGTTTTCCAACAAAATAGCCCAATCTCATTTGAAATCACAGAAATTCCCTGTGGAGGCCAATATTATCTTGAAACTGGTGAGGAGTGGCCTGAAGGCTCATTCGAACACTGTAGAGACAATTCCGACGCGATTTTGCTGGGAGCAATAGGTTGGCCGGACGCTAGACTTCCAAATGGCGATATGGCGGGCGGCCAAGTCATACTTGGACTTAGGAGCGGACTCAATCTATACGCTAATGTCCGTCCAATCAAACTCTATCCTGGTGTAAAACACAAGGTACACGGAGTCCATCAACAGGTTTGGCAACCAGATATGGTTGACATGGTAATGATTCGAGAGAATACCGAAGGTCTCTACCACTCTCTTCTACGTAGAATGGAACAGAAGGCCAAAGGAGAGAAGGACGAGCCAATTGTAATCGAAGAATTCCCTGGGCTTGAGGGAGAAGTAGAATGGGACCCAAGACCAATTTCCCGCAATGGAAGTGAGAGAGTCATCAAGTTCGCATTTGATTTAGCTCGACATCGCCATAGAAAAATGGGAGTATCCCAATCAGTAACTTGCGTTGATAAGTCCAACGTAACACGCGGATGTAGATTATTTAGAGGAATATTCAATGAGATTTCAGAACAAAATCCGGATATTGAAACTCATGCAGCATACATTGATGCCTTCACAATGTGGCTAATGAGAGACCCAGAGGATCTGGACGTCGTAGTACTTCCAAACATGTTCGGCGATATCGCCACTGACTTAGCAAGTGTCTTGCAAGGAGGACTTGGTATGGCTGCTAGTGCAAACCTAGGTCCGAAACACATGATGTTTGAACCAGTACACGGCTCAGCCCCAAAATACACTGGAAAGAATGTAGTAAATCCAATTGCGACTCTACAATCGGTGCAGATGATGTTTGAGGCTCTAGCTTACAGAAAGAAGGACGAAGACTTGGACAAGTGCGC
>DAOJ01000043.1 GCA_002502365.1 Euryarchaeota archaeon UBA106 | reverse complement strand
GTAATATTATCGAAAAACAAACGAGCAATAGCAACATGACGAAGATATTCATGTGCACCAGCTCCTAATTGAATTCTATTTTGACCCTTATTCCTTTTCCCAAATGTATTGTTTTCTAATTGAACAGGCCATGCTATGAATGATGTAAATCCAATCAATCCGTCTGCCAAACTTCTGTCTTGTAGTCTCCGTATCCTATCCATATGTTGAACACGGTGTGAATTATTCTCACCAAAACCAATGACATTCGTTGCAGATGTTGTTAGTCCAAGATGTTGTGCTTCTTCCATAACTCTTAGCCAATTTTCCGAGCCACCCTTCTTTGGAGAGATGTCTAGGCGGACATCATCAACCAGCATTTCTGCTCCACCGCCTGGCAAGCCATGCATTCCAGCATCCTTCAATTGTTCTAGCACCTCTTTGGTAGATGTTTGACAAACTTCTGCAATCCCTTCAATCTCGATTGGAGAAAAACAATCCAAAGCGATAGTTGGATGCCTTTCCTTTAATTGGCTTATCAAATTCGTGTACCAGTCCATGGGTAAATCAGGGTTGACCCCACCTTGCATTAACACGCGTGTGCCACCGATATCTTCTAACTCAGCAAATCTAGCACTGATTTGCTCTACCGATTGAGTGTAAGTCTCTTCATGCCCTGGGGGACGATAGAAAGAACAAAATTGACAATTTATTGTACATACATTAGTGTAGTTGACATTTCGATCAACTAGATAAGTTACCTTATTTCCAGGAACTCTCTTTCTACGCATCAATAATCCAGCGTGCAATAATTCGTTTTGATCTGCTTGGTCGTAGAGAATTGTGGCTTCCTCAACAGAAAGTCGAGGAGGGTTTTCACTTAATTGAGTTTCAAGAATTTCTTGCCAAGCGGCCAAACAATCACAACCCTGAGCCAACCAATGTTTCGATTTCTGTAATTTCCTTAGGGCAGTTAGAAGTTAAGACAACAGGTCCATTCTTGGTGATTAATACGTCGTCTTCGATACGAATTCCAATTCCGGAGTATCTCTCAGGGATTTCGACATCCTCCCTCCATGAGGCGAAATATACCCCTGGTTCGACAGTTAGAACCATGCCTTCCTCTAGTAACCTACCATCGCCCTTTCCACCAGGCCTAGTTACTCCGACGTCATGAACATCCAGACCTAATGAATGACTAGTTCCATGCATGAAGAACTGACGGGTTTTGCCGTCTAAATCTTCACCCATGGCTTCTTCAAATGTACAATTCAGTATACCTAATTCAATGAGACCTCTGGAAATTACTTCCATAGTCGCTTTGTGAGATGCGTTCCATGGCGCACCCACCTGACAAGCTTCAATTCCCGCAATTTCTGCCTCTAGAACCAGATTGTATATCTCTCTTTGAGGCTCAGTAAATTTACCATTAACTGGCCAGGTTCTAGTGATATCTGATGCATAGCCCTCAACCTCGCAACCAGCGTCTACGAGAACCAACTCCCCATCCGAAACGGGTTGGTTGTTAGCATGGTAGTGTAGAATTGTAGCATTGTCACCACCACCAACAATGGAAGGATAACTCCATTGAGAACCATTCGATTGAAAACAACCCTCGATTATTGCCTGAATTTCCCATTCTCCAATCCCTGTATGGCTCTTTTTCATTGCAATAGAATGAGCCATAGAGGCTAAATCTGCAGACTTTTGCATAACATCTATCTCTTCCTGAGATTTACGAATACGAAGTTCATCTAAGAGAGAGGAAGGATCTACTAGACTAATTGGGCCCATTCCGTAGGTATTTCTTTGTCTGCTCTTTGAGGTTAGAGAATCGTTGACAATTTGGTCAATATCTGCATTCAGATTTTGAATCAAGTACACCCCATTTGATTTTTTCAACGAATCAGTAACAATTTCATTCATCTCTAGTAGAGAATAGGCTTCATCAATCGGCCATCCTGATGATGCGCCTTCTATGCCAATTCTTCGGCCTTCCCAAATTTCTGCGGTTGTATCGTTTGGTTGGACAAATAATGACACAACCCAATTTTTTCCGTTATGCTTTGCCATTAATACAGACTCAGGTTCGGACCAACCACAGAGGTATAGCATGTAGGAACTAGCTCGGAATGGATAGTGAACGTCATTAGAGCGAATAGAAGCTGGATTAGTTGGGATGAGAACTAAACAATCGTGAGGAATCTTGTCGAGGAATCTAGACTGACGTCCTCTGTATTCTGACTCCGAGAAAGGTAGTCTAGCCATACTGTCCACGCTTCGCCGAGAAGCAAGTTATTCTTAGGACTGTGGGATGAAAATAATTTACAAAAAAAGTACGAAATCAGGATTTCCACTTCGGTATTGATCGTTCACTATTCCCTCGGAATCGGTTAACTAAGGCATATGTTAGGAACAATGCGCTAAATGCGAAGGCCACCAAAGCGATTGGGAATGGCTTGACTTCATCTGGATGAATTAAAATTACAGAAATCGTTGCGAATTCGCCATCATCGTCAATCACTTCCAGAGTAAGAATGGCGCGATATTCTTCAACCTCAGTCCAA
>DAOJ01000039.1 GCA_002502365.1 Euryarchaeota archaeon UBA106 | reverse complement strand
ACAGAATACTTTGATGCAGCAGGTCTCACAGAAGACCTTGATGCGCTTGGATTTAGTGTGGTAGGATATGGCTGTACTACTTGTATTGGAAATTCCGGTCCACTTGACTCAGATATAGAAGCAGCAATCGATCAAGCGGACCTGATAGTAGGTAGCGTACTTTCAGGAAATAGAAATTTTGAAGGAAGAATTCATCAGAAGGTGAAGGCCAACTATCTTGCAAGTCCTCCGCTAGTGGTGGCTTATGCCATAGCGGGCACATTGGATATTGATTTTGAAAAAGACCCAATCGGTCACGGGCCAGGTGGCCCTGTAATGTTGGAAGATGTCTGGCCTACTGACGATGAAATACAGAAGACGATAGCATCTTCCATAGATCCAGATATGTTCCGAAAGCGCTACTCTGATGTCCTACAAGAGCCAAGGTGGGATGCGATAAGTAGTTCTGAATCAGCCCTATATCCATGGGAAGATGAATCAACATATGTCCGCCTCCCCTCTTTCTTCGAAGGTATTCGTTCAAAACCTGCTCCAATAGAACCTATACATGGTGCGAAAGTTTTGTTGAAACTTGGAGATTCTGTAACTACCGACCACATAAGTCCGGCCGGTGCATTCCCTCACAATGGGCCAGCGGGCCAGTATCTTATGTCAAAGGGAGTAAAACCTCGCGATTTCAATTCCTTTGGTAGCCGTCGGGGGAATCACGAAGTAATGATGAGAGGGACTTTTGCAAACGTTCGAATTCGCAATCAAATTGCTCCAGGAACCGAGGGAGGATATACAACTCATTTCCCCACGGATGAAGTTGTCTCCGTATTCGATGCAAGTATGAGATATCAATCGGAGGGTACGCCTCTTGTTGTTTTGGCAGGAACTCAATATGGTACTGGAAGTAGTAGAGATTGGGCTGCTAAAGGAACACTACTACTAGGAGTGAAAGCGGTAATCGCAACTTCATTCGAACGTATTCATCGATCTAATCTCGTTGGGATGGGTGTGCTTCCACTTACTTTCCCAGAGGGGGAAAATGCAGATTCCTTAGGCCTAGATGGAACCGAATCCTTTGACATCCCTGCTAGTGCACATTTAGTTCCGCTCTCCACGATTAAGATTACTGCAACTAAGGCTAGCGGAGAAGTCGTCGAATTCGACGCAACTGTAAGATTAGACACTCCTGTTGAAGTCGATTATTACAGAAATGGTGGGATTCTTCAGACTGTTTTACGTAATCTTGCAGAGGCTTGAATTGAAATCTAACAACCTTCTCGGTGATGGCATGGCAGACGAGGAAAACATCCGCTTCTCCTTCCGTTCTTTCGAACATGAAGTGGAAGTCGTAATACAAGGTCCACCTTCCTGGGTTAATCTATATCGGGAAAGAATTGGCCTAGAAGGCGATATTGGATATACCCAATCTGTTAGTGGCTCAACTGAAGCATCTTTTACAGGTGATGATGGTTCCAAAATGCAAACAGAATTGCCCGGGCCTCCTCCCGACCCAAGTCGCTTACCTTCGATAGTCAGGGTCGTTGGCGACTTGGATATTGATTCAGGTGTAGCCGAATTAGGAATACCTGAAAAAACCGAACCTAATTTGGCTGAAATTAGTTTGTTTATTGAAGAATTAGACGAAAATCCAGAACCTCTATCCGACAACATATCAGGCGATCCGATGGCAGAATCATGGATTCAATTAGTGATGACTTTGGTTGTACGAGAACACGGTCACACCTCACTTTCAGTTAGCTCAATAGAGAGTCTTTTGGGGGACCGGATTAATCGTTCTGGAGTAGAGTTACAGATGTTCTTAGACAGGCTTTGGTTGCTTGGAAAATTGGAGCGAATACACGGTGGTGCGGAGACTCAATACGCACCCAATCCAAGTTGGCTAGAAGCAAATTAAATCCCATTTTTGCCCTTACAACCCCATAGGGGTTGGATAAACATCCTCCCATTAGGCATAATAATGAAATGAAATTCGGCGAAGCCATGATGTCCCTGTCAAAGAACACCCGAAACGAAACCAAAGAAGGTCGAATAGCGATTTTCTTAGTACTCCTGATGCTTAGTTCTCCAATGCTTTCATTGGTTCCAACTGCTTCTGCGTCACATATTACGCAATATGCAGTTCAGAGAGATCCTTCCTTTATTGCGATAGGCGATATTGACTGTGATAACGACAATGATATCGTATCTGCTAGTTCCATGGGTCACTTCATCACCGCTCTATACAACGATGGTATGGGCGGATTTGGAGATCGCCAGGACGTATTTATCTCAAACAACGACTCTTTCCGTGCTGGATTTAGGGACACAGCTGATGGAACTAGGGTATATGTTGCAGACGTAAATGGTGATGATGTAAACGACGTAGTTTACTACCAACAAAATATCCGATTTGTAGGTGGTCCAATGGTTCCAGGTAACCTCACAATACTTTGGGGTGATTGTAATGAGAGAATCAATAATTGGAATCCATCCGATGCGATTACGATTAGTAATCCATACCTGATTGATATGGATGTAGGTGATATCGATGGAGATGGAGACGACGATATTGTAATGGCAGTGAACGACCCTACTGCTACAAACAACTACATCTTATTGTTCAAGGGACCAGACCCCTCTCAAATTACAAATCAACAAACTATTCCAGTTCCAATGACTAATGGACGGTATACTAATTTGATGCTTGGTCATTGGGGTGAGGATGTACTTGGCAGCGGTATACCCGGTGGTGGAGTTGGAGATTGCGAAGATCTTGACATCTGGCTACTTCGAACACCTCCTTACAACACAGGTGTTGGATACTCTGCAGGACATTACGATAACATGACAGTCTTAGAGTATGATTGTACTCTAGGAACATATCCAAATCCTCTAGACCAATCATCCCCTGCGGTCCACAATTTCAAACTCGATGCTGAACATAATTATCCTCTGTATGGATTAGATATTTCTGACACAAATGACGATGGAGAAATTGACCTTATCGCTGCAGTGGATGGAATCACAGGAAATATTTCTTATGCTACTAAATCTGGCTCATCATGGAATACTCAAAATTATGTTATGCTTGGCGACTATCTAGGTGCATCGATTACCATTGCTGATGTTAACAGAGATGGAAAGATGGACTTCTTTGTCCCAACAGAACTAACTCTAACTCGATTACAAGATTCATCTGCACAAAATCAGACTTATTTGTTAGTTGACAACCTAAGAGAAATAAATACAGTAGAAATAATCCTTGCAGATCCAAACGGTAATGGTTACCTTTCCTCACTTTCTTTTGATGTGGGAAGAAGACCAACAATGGCTGTGCCGGGTCAACTTGCTGGAGGAGATGCCAGTGCTTATGAGATAGTCATAGGTCAAAGAGACCGTTCTTACAGATTCGCTAACAGTGCCATGTGGTTAGACACACAAGGGTGGGCAGGGGCCGGGGATTTCCTATCCGTTCTCAGTTTGGATAACGAAGATGTTGGAATAACTGATGTTACTATTGCACCAGCTGCATATGACCCTGCTACCGGAGAGGCTAGAATTGGAGAAGGTAACAGATTCGTTAATGTAACAGTCAAAAATACCGGATTAAATCCTATTTCCGGTAGTGTTGATGTCGACTTAGAAGTCAAGGAAGTACTTGATGGAATAGACACTTTGGTCTACTCAAACGACTTTGAAGGTAACATAGACAATACCAACTGTCCTGCATGTAGTATTGTTCTCAAATCATATACCGGAGAATACTCAGAGGGCTCTTCATCTTGGCATGCTGAATTTAATGCATCAACAGATGACAATGGGACTGCAACTGACAACTGGTGGGAAGCAGACACTAATCCGACTACATACATGTGGGCTGGAATGGACCACCAGGGTAATGATAATGAATCTGGATATTACAATAATATGGACGAGGCATTTATCATCGAAAACGTTGACTTGACCGGTGCAGATGCAGCATATCTCGACATAGATTTGTTATGTGCCGCAGCATTCTTTGAATTATACCTCGCCGAACAATATGCAGTTGTTGAGCGCTGGTTATATGAGGACTCATGTGGAATAGAAGTTTGGAGTGATGGAAATGGATGGGAACAAGTTTTCTTCACTGGTGGATGGGACAATGAAAGGTTCCTTCGACTGTATGGATTTGGTTTCGACCCCGAATACAACACCTACAATAGTAATTTCAACACTGAAACCATTCTACCATGGACCAGTTTTACAGGCGATGATGCAATTGATCTAACTCGATATGCAGGGGAAATTGTAGACATTCGCTTCCGCTTCCGAAGCGGCCTGATGGGAAGTGTTGGGCCTGATGGTTCATCTCAAGATACCGGGCTCGACGGATTTGCCTTCGATAATATTTCAATTAGGAAAACCGACGTTATTTTCGGAACGGAAGAGGTTGTAAGTGATACTTTGACTTTCTCAAACTTCGCTGCTGGAGCTACTCAGGAAGTATCTCTGACTGCGGATTTCATTGACAATGTAACCTATTACATCAAGACATCACTCACATCCCCAACAGGATTCGATAATGCAGATGCAACAAATGATGAAGAAAAGTTCCAATTAACAGTCAAGAACCTTTTCGACCCAGGTGTTGCTGAAGAGCCATGGATCAGTCTGGAAAACGGATTGAGATATGCTTCTGGAGATAGGGATATCGAAATTAGAGTCCAGAATTATGGAAATACGCTAACTGATTTCCAGTTAGAGACTGTGGTAAAGAATGCTCAACCAGATTTGATTGCGATAGAAGATTTCTCTGGCTTTGACCCAATATGGGAAGATGACGGTAATGAAAATGGCAGCAGAATTGACGATACTAACGGCGACCATCCAATGTTACCACAAAGCAGAGGAGTGTTCAATTCCTTTGCATATTGGCTAGGCGACCCTGATACAGGATATGGCGACGATTGGGATGAAACACTAACCCTGGATCCATTCCCAGTTGCAACTGGTGGTACTGATTTCACCTACCTAACCTTCGATTACTTCGCTGAAGGTGACTATCTATCAGATAGCGAAGGAAACATCAACGGAATTCGAGATGCAGCAGGTTTAGAAATCGAATGGACAAAGGGAGGTGAAGTGTTCAGGGGAACCGTTTGGGGAAGTTGGACAGATCTAAACGAGAATGGAATAAGACCATTCAATGAATGCGAAGATTTCGATAATAATGGTCGTTATGACGAGGTTGAGTACATGGGTGATCACTCAGACCGTTACGAGTCGGTAGTATGGTTTGATTCAGAGAGTTTAGTTAAGTCAGTAATCATTGACATGACTCATATAACATTACTTAACCAGACTTCAAACTCTAGCTTCCTTTGGAATACTGAGTGTACCGACCTTTCCGGTTCCGAAGTAACTCTTACCTGGAGATTCCAATCGAATGATGACGGAGTAAATGGAAATGCTGGTCTCGCTGGATTTGCAATTGATAATATCAGAATTGATGAATTCACATTTGAAAATGATGGAAAATATACCAACGATGTAAATGGATTGGATGCATCGGAAAAAATGGATGTCACCGTGGCTACTCATGATTTCAAATCAGGAATTTATCGAATAGATACTACAACTATTTTCAATAATTCTATCCCTGGTACATCTTGGTATAATAAATCCGAAATCACCACTGCGAATAATCATACTCAGATTATTTTCAGTATTGCAAGCGCGGACATCACACTAATGCAACCGGACGTCCTTGATTGTGTATCAGACATCACATACAAGTGCGTATACGCCATTGACAGTGCTTCTGAGCATTCGTTCTCAGTACCATTGTTGAATGGTGTAATCGCGGGAGAATATGAGGTGAACATGAAGGTAGTAGATTTGACCACTGGTCAAACCGTTTACGAACAACCTGCAGATAATGGGCCCTTCGATTTGGAACCCCACGCTCGTGACTTTGCAAATTGGACTGAACCATATACAGAGTGGTATGATGGTCATGAATACAATATTAGCTTCTATGCTATATTGACTGAAGATGGAGAATCCTCAGGAAATGATCGCTATTTCGAAATTGAGTTCTTCGACAACGTAGATGTTGCGATTCTTTCCAATCCAACCGACCAAAACCGCTTGCAGAGAGTAAAAGAAGATCTCGAATCAATGGGGATGACCTACACTCAATACTTAGTTGAAGATTGGGAACGCTACGCTACACCAAACTGGATGTCTCATTATGATAAGATTCTCTTGCCTTGGCAAACCGATTACAACGTTGAGTATGGTGACTATTACGAGACTCTTGGTGAAACTCGTGAATCGGATGGACTTTCTGTCACTGAGATTTTAGAAGCCTTCATGGTAAATGGTGGTACTGTACAAATTCACTTAGGACCATATCGAAATGATTACCAGCCAGACAGACTACCTTTCGGCATGGATATAGCAATGAGAAATCAGTGGAATAACACTGTCACCGATGATGACCTAGTTGTTGTTGATGCATATCACCCACTGATGGAAAATGTCGATACTGCTGCATTTGCAGGAGTCCATGGCGGTTCATATGTTGCCCTAGCAGGACTCGATACAGCACAGGTTCAATTTGATCAGATTCCACAGGTGTGCGGTGGTCGAATTAGTGATCCAACCGGAACTTTCCATACACTAATGAGAAGCCAGTCATTCGATTCTCAATCCTTACTTTCGACATGTAATCGAGGAGCAGGTGGAATGATTGTTACAACTCTAGATGTTGAGAATCCAAGCTTTTCACAACCATTTGGTGGCACATCTATGCCATTGCTTTCAAACATGCTTGGGTACCAACTCACACCATATCCATCCAACTTCGGAATTGCAGGGGATGGATTTGACATAACAGTCAACGGAGAAGCGCCATCGATTGACACTGTTACCGGAGCTTACTCTACTATGTACATCAAGTCCAATTCGGAATTGGACTTCTCTTTCATGACCTCGGATTCTTCATTGGGAGACTCACTAACCGCTGACTGGACCCTAGAATCTACAGACATGAATGAGTCAGTGACAGGATGGGAAGGAGAAATTATTGATTATGGAGAGATAAGCCATATCAGTCAAAACAGTCCAAGTATCCCGACCCTAGGAAATTTCTGTGTTGGCGATACGAGTTCTTCCACAGGATGTAGAATAGGAGCTGAATGGCTACTTACACTCTATCTTCATGATGATGAAGGACATACTCGTATAACCTACATCAATCTAGTAACCGATGATACATTAGCGGATGAATTCAGACCTACTGCTGACCTCCAATTAGTGGAAAATTCACTAACTGATGAGTATGTAACATTGGATGGTACAAAGACCGTAGGGGGAACCGATTGGCCAATTTATCGAGTAAGGTTGACTGACACTGGAGATATCGGTTTATCATTCGACTCCTCTGCAAGTTCAGATGCTGATGCACCTGAAGGAGAGAGAGGAATTGAAATGTTCGAGTATCGAGTATTCTTCGACTATCCAGTTGATTCAAGCAACCCCACTCTCGAAGGACACAATTTCCAACTTCCAAATGCAGCTGGCGGAGATATGTGGAATTACGTATTCCGCAACCTGACTAGTGACGGTTCTTTGGAAAACCAAATTCGATTGGAACTAATTGTCTATGATAGAGCAGGTAAACAATCAGAAAAGGCTAGAATTTACTTTATTGTCGTTGGAGAAGACTTCGGCGACGACCCTCCAGTCGTAGAAATAACCTCACCTCGTTCGACCGACTCTCAGAGTGAAGACTTGGTGACAATAAATGGAGTGGTAAATTCGGGTGCAGAAAATGGTGTGACAATAGAAGTTGCATTAGAAGCTGAAATCTTGGATTACACTCCATCTCCAAAAGCTACTCAGAAACAACTGGGTAAATACAACTCAACAGGCGTCGCTAAGTTAAGTGATGGAGATTCATTTACGCTCACATTGAACATAGCTGAACTTTACTCGACAACAACTGGAGTTCAAGTAACTGTATACTGGAGAGTTGTTGAAGGGGATGGAAGTAGATACACACTTGACAATCAATTCACAATCGATTTATTGCCAAGAGTAGATGACCCATGTGTTACAAATCCAAGTGAGTGTGAATCGAATAGTGGAGATTCCACTATGATCATATTTGCCTCAGTTGGAGGTCTAATTCTGATTCTCGCAATCGCCGGGGTAACAATTGCGCTCAGAGGACGTGGCAAGGATGACGACACAGAGACTGTACAGCAGTTCGGCGGTGTAGAACAAATGGACCCAGTTGAAGCCTATGTCCAACAAATGGTTGGCCAAGGTTATGACGAAGCTACTGCTAGACAGTATGCTGAGCAGTATTATGCGGCATATTATGCCCAACAAGGCAAAGGCGGCGGTAGTTGATTAGGCCCCCGATTAGGGGGCTGCTCAAAACGCACCTTGAAGACCTCAAGGTGACCGCGTTTGGGCATGGATGCTAGCGATACGTATACCGTGGCTAATCTGTCATTGGCAGATTCTGGTGGCTTGAAGGTCGCTTGGGCTAGAAGTAGAATGCCTGCATTAGCCGCTTTGAGGGTTAAGGCGGAAAAAGAACAGCCTCTTGCTGGGCAGAGAATCGCTGGATGCCTTCATGTAACTAAAGAAACGGCCGTTTTGATAGAAACTATCGAGGCTGCCGGTGGTAAGGTGTCATGGTCTGGTTGTAACCCGCTGTCAACTCAAGATGATGTTGCGGCTTGGCTAGCCTCAGAGGGATACGATATTCATGCATGGTACGGCCAAAATACAGAGGAATTCTATCAATCCATTGACCGTACTCTACAGATTAATCCAACTTTGACATTAGACGATGGTGCTGACCTAATTTATCGAGTTCACAGTAAATTTCCTCAATTGGCTGAAAATGTAATTGGAGGCACCGAAGAAACAACTACCGGTGTCCACAGACTTCGGGCGATGGGCGAGGCAGGTGAACTACTCTATCCAGTAATTGCAGTCAATGACGCATCCACCAAATGGGATTTTGACAATGTTCATGGTACAGGGCAATCAACTCTGGATGGAATTATTCGAGCAACCAGCGTATTACTTGCTGGTAAAACCTTCATTGTAGCGGGTTACGGACATTGCGGTAGAGGATTAGCAAACCGAGCACGTGGTATGGGTGCTAATGTGATTGTAACCGAGGTAGACCCAATTGCTGCTTTGAAAGCCATAATGGATGGCTATAGAGTCATGCAAATGGATGAAGCGGCCCATATTGGCGATATATTCTGCACTGCAACAGGAATGAAAAACGTAATTGTCGGACGTCATTTCGATTCGATGAAAGAAGGAGCCATTGTCTGTAATACTGGACACTATGATTGCGAGATAAATATCCCTGATCTTGAGACTAGAGCCAAGAAAATTTACACAATCCGAGAAAATAACGAAGCATTTGAACTCAAAGATGGCCGAACTATCCATCTTCTCGCTAGAGGCAGATTGGTCAATCTTGCAGCAGCAGAAGGTCATCCGAGTGAGGTAATGGATATGTCATTCGCCAATCAATTTCTAGCTTTATGTCGATTGGCAGCAGAAGGTAACTCATACGAAAACTTCGTTTACGATATAAGCGAAGAACAAGATAGAGAATTAGCCAAATTGAAACTAACCGCCGAAGGAATCACCATTGATTCTTTGACACCCGAACAATTAGCATATTTCGAGGATTACTCTGCAGGAACATGAGGTCTCAATCAAGCCTCAATGACTTGATTTTCTTCTTCGCTCCACCATCCGTCGGAATCAGAAAAATTAGGGATTTGTGGTAACCATTTTTGATTAAGGATTTCATCTGATGAAACAATCCTGTCATGCCGTTCACGAAAAGCATCAGATCTTTTCCCAATAGTATGATTGTATAGTTTACTTCCACGAAGTTCTGTTGAAATGCAAACCTTACCTGATGTCGACTCCACGTCTATCGCCCTCTCTAAATCCAAAGCGTGACGATTTATTGATTGCAATAAACCAGCCCCTGCTCGGCTAATTCCCCAAAATAAACCCAGAATGATGAAGAAAACCAAAATAAATCCAAATTGAGTACCCCCAATTAGTTGCATTGCCACAGTCCCAATAATGAAAACAATAGGCATAACGAATGTGAATAGGAAAAAGGTTTCAGACATAGGTTTCCTAGTCTTCATTCGGTTGATGATATCCCATCGAGGATGATTGGGATCTTGCGGTCTGAAAACCTCTTCCTTCTCCATTTTCGAGGCCTTATCAACCATCTGTCTAACTCGATCCATGTTAGCGAGTTGTTTTCTATTAGGTTGTTCCATATCCGGCTCGAACATAACCTCAAGCAAATCACTAGCTTCGGGATACATTCCAAGACGAACCAAGATAGCAATCTGCTCAATAAGAGGTGTTACGTCTGTGGGATTTGCTATCCTTCTTTGCTGCCACCAATTTAACGCCTCTTCTAACATACCAAGATGATCGACTAAGAGAATTCCTCCTAGTGCCCAAGATTCTACATCGTCCGGCGCGAGTTTTACGACATTCTGTAATGCAGCATAAGCACTTGCGGCTTGGGAAAGACTTGGCATATCTTGAACGCCACGTCTTTCCATCGGTAGAATCATTTTAGCAGTCATTTTCCATGCAGGAGCATGATTTGGATCAATGCTTGTGATTTGTCTGCATAATTCTAGGGCTTCCTCACGTTCATTTGCTTCTACGTGCTCTAAGACATCCTCCCAGAGGGTATCCGCCTTGCTCGCCATAGACTGCGCCCTAGTTCAACAAAGAAGAATGCTCGGGTGATAACGACTCAGCGCCTACCGCTGCCTCTTCCTGGTCGATTACCTCTTGGAGGCCCCCGGCTTGGACCTCTAAATCCAGATCTACGAGGTCTACTACTACTTCCTGGTGAACGACCTCGTCCACGACCCTCCTGTCTTTTTTGAGGCTTAGAATTTCTATGATTGCTCCCTCCTTGTCGATTATTCCCGCGATTATTCCTTGGTTCGGATTTACCATTAGAATTTGGACGATACGCATTGCAGCGATTGCATTTATCTCTGAAGGCGAAGTTAGAATTATTGCACTTAGGACAAGTCCAATCTCCAGATTTTTTGGAATTATTTCCTCCCCGTTCGAATTTTCTTTCAAATTTAGCAGCACCATCTCGAGGGCGATCTGCTTCACAGCGATTACATTTTTTCCTGAAGGCAAAATTGGAATTATTGCATTTAGGGCAAATCCAGTCACCGCCTTTTTTGTTATCATTTCTTCCACGTCGGTCATCGCGCCGGTTGTCTCTTTTCGCGTACCTA
>DAOJ01000012.1:5007-7139 GCA_002502365.1 Euryarchaeota archaeon UBA106 | reverse complement strand
GTCAAAGTCTGAACCACCCTTACCGCCTCCCATTGGGAGTTGAGTGAGGCTGTTTTTGAACACCTGCTCAAAAGCTAGGAATTTGAGGATTGATTGATTGACTGAGGGGTGGAACCTTAGTCCTCCTTTGTATGGCCCGATAGCGCTATTCATTTGAATTCTAAATCCACGATTAACCTGTAGTTCACCATTATCATCGTACCAAGGAACTCGGAATTGAATAATTCTCTCAGCCTCTACTACAGATCTTACTACTGGTAGATATTCAGGGTGTTGCTGAATAACTGGGCCAAGACTCTCTAAAACCTCTTCGACCGCTTGATGGAATTCTGGTTGGTCTGGATCTCTTGCAATTACGCTATCATAAACTTCTTTCATCGTCTTATCCATTTGGTTCACCGACGTTTGTATCCGATTCTCTATTTCGACACCGGACGCTTCGGCGACCGGAGGTCCCCTTTTCAATGGTGTGCCTGAATATACTGTTCAGACTGCCCCGTAGGGGCAGTTCTGAAATTAACCAAAGAGATATCTTTCAGCCAACTCTGCCACAGATTTCTCATACCCTGAAAGAGTCATTACGTATACTACAGCTTGGCTAACTTGCCTCTTTTTTAGTGCATCAGCGATTGGAGTATGTTCACTCATCTTTCGAGTCTTACCATCATCTCCAACAATCCGAATATCAACCGCATCCATTCTAGGCTCAGATAATAGAAGCTTTACACTAGGGACATCAATTGCCACATAACCAGGCTCTAGACCTGCTCTGTGTGCTAAATCATCTTCAATTTCTCTTCTCTTCTTTGAACTATTTGCGATTTCGATTAATCGCTCTATTTGGGAATCTGATAAATCTCCCTGTCTTCTACTAGTGGCAACCTTTAGCATTTGACGATATTTTAACCGCCTCATCATATCTCTTGAGTAATCACCCGCTTCGTAAAGTGCTTGCCATATCTCAGCATCTACGCTACGTTGCATATCCTTAGGGTCTGGTAGAAAATCCTCAGACCTTTCAACTGCTCTGCTTAACATTACTTCCGTTACTCTAGTCACACGATGGAAGTAAACTGCACTATACATCAAACCTCTCGCTAATAACATCCCCTCAAGTGAAGCCAAACCACCTTCTTCAACCGCTATGTCTCCTCCATGTCTCCTCAGACAGGAAATCAAGCGATGATGGTCAACAATTCCATGCTTCACCCCAGTAAAATGTGAATCACGTAATAAGTAATCGAGTTGATCACAATCAATTGGACCATGAACAAGATGACCGATAGTTTTGTCCTCTGTGACGAAGTCTTGTTTTCCCTCAGTCCAAGATAATAATGTCCTTTCACTTCCTTTAGCATCGGGACCTCGGATAAGTGCTGCTACATCCTCTGGTTCGATATCATATGATTGCAATATATCTGGAATCAATTTCCTGTCTGTGATACTTGATTCCTCACCTTGTTTGAGCACATCATACTCACCTAGGATTATTCCCTCGGTAATCGACATATGATCGAGTCCTCCTCTTTCATGTAATATGTGTTCTAAAGTATGAGAATATGGTCCATGACCGACATCATGCAACATTCCTGCAACCTGTACCAATGTTTTCTCAGAATCATCCAGTGACATCGCATCTGCCATCATTCCTCCAACATGGGAAACCCCCAGAGAGTGTTCGAATCTAGTGTGGTGGGCTCCTGGAAATACAAGATGTGCAAGGCCTAATTGTTTGATGTGGCTTAACTTATTCATTTCAGGAGTGGAAAGCAAATCCTCTCTTACTCCATCAAGCGAGATTTGTCCATGAATAGCGTCGTTGATGACCTTCATGAGTAACCCTGCAAGGTCCCGAAGTACCCATCTATCTTCAATTCAACTGAGGCTAATGGATAATTGCGGGTTGAGAATTAAGAAAAAAAGTGTAATTAAAAACAGCAATTGTAATTCAATTGTATTTCATTTGCAATACATTTAATACTAGTCTGTTCTCTCAAAGGTTTAGGAGGAAGCAGGGTGGCAGGCCAAAGTCCGATGGTTTCATTGAGAATTCCAGAAGATTACTTGCTCGAACTTGAGCGTAGAGTTGGATTCGATGGAATGAGAAACAAATCGGATGTTATCCGTGAGTC
>DAOJ01000012.1:3140-4613 GCA_002502365.1 Euryarchaeota archaeon UBA106 | reverse complement strand
GATCTAAGTGCTCGCCTGGACGATTTTTGTCGGATTCATGGCGAGCAGCCTGATGTTGTCCTTAGATATGCAGCACGCGAACACATAGCGCGCTCCTCTGCAGATGATGCAACAGTCGATGCCGCGCTGAGAAAGCGCCTCGATGAGCTACGTGCTCGCTTCGACGAATCGACTGGGCAATAAGGTGAGAGACATGGGTGAGAATGGGATGCACTCAAACTCCGCGGGGGGGCGGCAAAGTCGCCCCTCCGCACAAACTTCTTTTCGAGCAAACCTTACTTTAGGATTCAATGGCCTTCGAAAGAGGGCGAAATTATCCAACGCGGTAGGCTATTCTGCAATAGAGGCTCCAAGACATACTCGTCCTGATTTATCACCAAGGAATCGTCATCACGATTTAGAGAATCGTGAAAATTGAAACTACACACACACCGTCCCGCCCAACTCGGGCGGGACACACCCTAATTAGCCAGACCATTTTAGTCATCACAAGTTGATAGATATCAGCAAATTGGGCGATGAAATCTAAACGGGAAAATATTTGATTTCATCATAATCTAATGCCAATCTTCTTGGGCGGTCTATCGGCAGGGTTGATTCCATGACTGCCGAAGTTATCGATTCATAT
Organism: Euryarchaeota archaeon UBA106; assembly: GCA_002502365.1. Lineage (GTDB taxonomy): Archaea > Thermoplasmatota > Poseidoniia > Poseidoniales > Thalassarchaeaceae > MGIIb-O1. Next base: position 3,985 of record DAOJ01000012.1, on the reverse strand, counting down.
CTGAGATACTTCGCGCACGATGAGGCGAGAGATTCTCAATCAGATATGATACAGGATGGAATAGAGGCCTTGCTGAGTAATGGTTTTTTGTTGGCTTCTGCACCTACTGGAATTGGAAAGACTGCAGCTGCTTTAGCCAGCGCAATTACTGCCCAAAGATCTTCTTCAGACAACCTGAAAATTCTATTTTTAACAGGAAGGCAATCCCAACATAGAATCGTTGTTGACACGGTTAGGAAAATTAACCTTAGAATTCCAACCAACCAGCCAAAAATCCGACTAGTTGATTTGATCGGCCGGGAAGGAATGTGCAAAAATGTTGACAGGATTAGTGGGCAATGTGATTGTGAAGAACAATTGGATAATTCGATGAGGGAAGAACTCAGAGCAGATGCACAATCGAAAATTCTGAGATCCCCAACACATGTTGATAATGTGATTAGTTTCTCAAGAAAAGTCAATATTTGCCCATGGGCCACCGCTAGAGAGGCGGTAAAGAATACCGATATCTTGGTTTGCGATTATAATCACGTATTCATAGACAGTGTTAGAGAAGCATCACTGCCATCGATGGGTATAGATGTAGAAAATACCATTCTGATTGTAGATGAGGCACATAATTTACCAGATAGAGTTCGTAATGGAATGGAAAGGAGAATAATCGCAAACACATTTAGAGATTCAAGATATGAAGTCCAGGAGCATATTGAAACTTCAATTGACTTGGCCAATTCTAAGAATGAAGAAATTAATTTGGATGAAATGACATGGGCAGAAAGATCTCTTAGTCGTTTACAATCAGAAATGCCGGCTTGGTTTTCGGCGAGGGAAAAAGAGCTATCTCG
>DAOJ01000012.1:0-2722 GCA_002502365.1 Euryarchaeota archaeon UBA106 | reverse complement strand
GGGAAATACGCTAGTTTGCATAGATTAGTATCTCAATTATACGCTGTTAGAGTCGACTTCGATAATGAAGATGATGAAAAGGAAACAAGCTGTGAAAGGTTAGCATCCTTCATTACCACGTGCGGGCAATATGAAGATTCAGCCGCACTGGTTTTAGTGTTTGATAAATTATTAGATGAACCTAGAGTAAGGTCGTTTTTGCTCGACCCTGGAGTAGTATCAGGGCCACTTTTCAAATTATGTAGAGGTTCTATTTTGATGTCAGGAACTCTATTTCCAGCAAAGATGTATAGTGATTTGTTACGGATTCCAAACGAGGATGGAAGGTTACTGAATACCAGAGAATATGATTCACCGTTCCTTTCCGAAAGGAGACCCGTATTAATTGCTCAAAATACGACCTCTAGATACTCTGAAAGAGGTGAAAGTAACACTAACAATATCCGAGATCATATTATTGAGGTTCTCAGAAACACTCGAGGACATGTGGCATTATTTGCTCAAAGTTACGCTATGTTGGATAATGTACTCGATGATTACAGATGGGTTCCGTGGGGTGTACGTATTGAGAAAGAAACCACTAGAATGAGTAAGCGTCAAATCGGAGACATGGTTGATAATCTGTATAAAAAACGCAGGACAAATGACAGAGTTCTACTTTGTGGTGTTCTGTCTGGTAAACTGGCAGAGGGGGTAGATTATTCTGAAAATATCTTGGATGCAGTGATCTGTATTGGGCTTCCAGTACCTCCACCTAGTGCCAGACAACAAGCTTTGACCGACTATTGTAAAGATAGATTTGGGGCAAATGCTGCCAGAAGATATTCTAGCCATCAACCTGCTGTAAATAGTCTTCTTCAGGCGATTGGCAGGCCAATCAGAAAAGCAGAAGATAGGGCACTAATTGTTATTCTTGAAAAACGTGTTAGAGAAAGGCCATACCGATTTTGTATGCCGTCGAATCTACAGATTATGAAAAGTCAAGATGCTGAAAGAACAGGTAGGATTGCAAAGCGATTTTTCAATCGCTTTCCAGAACCGGCTATAGAGTGATGCACAGTCAATGGATTCATGAAAGTCGGATTCTTCGCAGGACTGGGTAACTATGTGGCGGAAGGTCGATGTTGTAGGTTCCGAGACCTTAGGTGAAGAGTTAGAAGACAATCTGGATAGAGGATTGGATATGGATGCTGAGACAATGCATCAACGTTTTTTGGCAGACCTTCCACATCTTGAATCCGCAAAAAATAATCACAATGAGGTACTGACAAAGATTTCTGATAGAATATATGAAGCAAAGACACATTCAAGGTCATTGGATTCACAAAGTGTTGCCTTTGAAGAATTAGATAGAGACACGGCAAAAGAGGGATTTGATATCATTTTAGATAAGGGATCTTTGAGTCAACTTTCAGTAACTACTGCAATAGATGATGGTAGAAGATTAATCCGAGTCATTGCTCCTGAACGTTTCGGCGGTATGATTCGCACTCTGTCAGTTCCATCTACAATGGATGTTGAGTCGGCAATAATCTCAGACGGGGTTCTTCATCTGAGCTTTGATTAATCAGGCCACTGCTTCACTAAGGTCAAATGAATCTCTCTCTGGTACGTCTTGAAGTTGATCTATTTCTTGCAGAACCATCGAAAGTGCATGCTGGGCATTTTGACGATGACCATCTCCTAATTTGTGTGACGAATATCTAGCCTCTTCGAATATTCTATCCAAGGCTACTAGAGCATCCTCACTAATCGGTAGTGCCTTTCTTATTGCCATCTCGAATTCTCTTACGGTCTCAAAATCTCGACGTAGGAATCCATTTCTCATCAAAATGTTACATAGACTTTCATAGCAATTAAAGATGGCCTCGCGGATTTCATCACCTGCGGCAAGTAATTCAGCAGTATACGTGAAAACTCCCGCCATTTCATCAAGTGCAGCTAACCTACGTCTTCTGAGGGAGAGCCCCATACCAATCAAAGTACCAAGAATCAGGATCAAACCAATAAGAGCTAGAATTTGCCAGAAGGTGAAAAGTGGAGCAGGATCTTCGTAGGTCATGGTAATTCCTTGGTAATCATTTTTCAGCCATAAGCGATCACTCGTGCTGATTAATTGGGAATCGGTCTCGAAAATTAATGATAATTCACCCCACTTATTTTGATCATAGAAAGCGGGTTGGTTCTGTATTGTGAACTCATAATCCATTATTCCATTTGAATCGGTTAATTTCACGTTTTGGAATAGGATTGCATCCGATGAGTTCACTAGTCGTGCGACAATTGAAATGCCTTCAACAGGTAGCCCCGTATCGTTCGCAGTAACTTTCACAGTACCATTTATTCGCCTCTGGTTTTCTGTAATGTGATGATTATCTGGAGTAAATGTGAAAGTTACTGGAACCCGTATGTTAACTATGTGTTCTATTTCTACACCATTCAGGAACCTATCAGCATCAGGAATTGCAGATAGAATCAGAGTTAACTCTCCGGGAGTCATTGTTGAGCGCGCGGGAGTATTGACTTCGAAGTGTCCAGTAGATTCGTCCCATACAATAACTGCAGGTTCCGCAAGACCATTCCATAACACAACAACATCCATGTTGTCAATGACGTTGCTCTCACCACCTACCTCTACAATTCTACCAACCAAGTTAATGTTTCTAGAATCATCAGAGCGGATGATTAAATCGGTTTCCCAAAGTATCTCCATTTCTATATT
>DAOJ01000018.1:3479-3984 GCA_002502365.1 Euryarchaeota archaeon UBA106 | reverse complement strand
TCATTTGGGAGAATATTCGTAGGAACATCACCATATTGATTTGGATGAGGTTCACCATCCATTATCAAAAAGACAATTAGAATAATGAATCCAACACATGGAACTAAGGCGATAAAATACCACCATCCAGATCTTCCGGTATCGTGCAATCTACGGACTACGAGACCCATATTTGGCAATAGTAAGGCAAATATGAGGATTGAACCAAATGGACCGTAGCCCGGAACAACTTCAATTCCTATAATCAAATCAATTATAGCCACCGGAATTGAAATTAAAAAATTGAATAAAGAAAACCACCAAATCTCAGAGCGAGATGCTCTGCCTGAAAAATTGGCATAATTATTCATTATTGCGTTCTTTACAGCATCCATGAAACCCATCATTTGTGCAGGTCGGCCAGTCATTTGCGGTGTGTCTAATACTACCATCTGAAATCACTTTGGACAAATTAGAATTAAAGTTTGAGGCGGCATTATCCAAATTCAATTCAATTTGAGACAAA
>DAOJ01000018.1:0-3065 GCA_002502365.1 Euryarchaeota archaeon UBA106 | reverse complement strand
CATAATCTGCATCACCTAGATGACTTGCCCAATCAGCATGACCAATTGCTGAACGAGCGACGGCTACCAAATCTGCACCTTGGTCCATAACGTCCTGAGCTTGAGCAGTCGACCAAACAGCCCCACAGGTAATCAATGGCAATCGGTTTGCCAAACGCTCAGCGAAGATTTCAGTTACCATCCGGGGGTCATCATGGTGAGTTGGAGGAGTGAAGCAATCCCAGCAAGAAATGTGAAGGAAATCTATTCCTGAATCTACTAGCATATCGACTAAGTCTAGAGATTCTTGAAGCAAGATTCCGATTTTATTGTACTCTGGAGAAATTCTAACCCCGAGAAGAAAATCATCACTTGTAACCTGCCTAATTCTCTCAATTATTTGCAGCAAGAAGCGAGCTCTATTCTCGAGTGACCCGCCCCATCTATCCTCTCTGCGATTAGTTTCAGTTCCGAGGAATTGGCAGACGAGATATCCATGTGCGCCATGTATCTCGACTCCATCGAATCCGGCTTTTTCACAGCGAGCTGCCGCAGTGGCAAAAGCCTCGACTAATTCTTCAATCTCTGAGTCTTCAAGCGCTCTTGTCTCACCATTATCCGAATCGCTTGTTGAATTGATACTGGCGGATACTGGTTGCACTCCAGTCAGCCTTTGGGGACAGCGCATTCCTCCATGGAAAATTTGTGCCAAGGAAATTGCTCCATGCTCATTGATTCCAGCCGCTAAATGGGTCAAACCTGGTAATTGATGGTCGCCCCAGACTCCCATCTCTCCATCCCATCCTTGACCCTCAGGAACGACGTGCGTCGCGGCTGTTGTGACGATTCCGAAGCCACCTTCGGCTCTACGAATCAGCCAATTGATTTCATCATCTGAAAGGGTTCCATCCTCGTTACTTTGTTTGTTTGTCATCGCTGCAACAACCGCACGATTAGGTGCCTTTTTGCCCGTGCGAGGAAATTCGAAGGCATCGGTTGGAGCAGCCATGTAAAGCCTCCAATTCAGTCCATAGAATCGTGAGGATTCTCTCCACACAAATCTTCAGTCCAATTTTTTGCAACGGTCTCTCGACCCCCACCTCTGCTAAGCAAATGGTGCACCTTGACCAAGGCTGAACCCGGTGGACAAAGTGAACCATGACCAATGATTCCCATCTCTTGTTGTTCGCGACCCTTAGCGTAGACATTCATGTTCATCGGGCCGTGGATTGTTTGAGCGACTACTACCACCACTCCATCATTGGCAGAGTGGTCCTCTAGCATCAATCGTAATTTGGTATTCTCAGGAGAATCATCTTGAGGGTCAGATATGGGTAAATGTCCAAGTCCGGTACCATGCAAAACTATTGCATCGAAGCCATCCTTGATTGCTAGCATAACGAGATTTGGATCTAAGTGAGGGTCTGCAATAAATTGTGCAATTCGAGCCTCTTCATCGAACATCATCGGTGAAATCGCCTCGACCCTTGCATCTGCTGGCTCATGCTCCGCCATCTCGATGCTAGGGCCGGTTCCATCGTTGTTTATCCAAGCCAGAGGGCCCTGATTGATTGCCTTGAAAGCGTCTCTTCTTGATGAGTGATATTTGCGACAAGCAATTCCTGGAAGAACTGCACATTGCCCATCGGATGATTCTGAATGCATGACCACAACACTCGCATCACGATAACCAGTTGGTTGAGGTCCATGAGCCGCCCAATGTACGGCAGCAATTAGGTTCTCAGACGCGTCACTGGAGCCTCGGTCAGGAGAGCGCTGAGAGCCTGTTAGGGCTATTCTGCCAGGCGGCCTCCCACCATTTCCAGCCCAGCCATAGCCCATTGCCGCAGCGCTCAGATGCAAGGTATCGGTGCCATGGGTAATCACCACTCCAACAGCGCCTTCTGCGAATGCTTCCTCAGTCGCTTTCAGCATTCGATTCCAATGCCTAGGCCTGATATCATCCGAGAACATATTACCGAGTTTGACAACTCTTAGACGAGCAACTGACCTTAGTTCTGGAACTGATTGCAATAATTCATCTGGCTCGAACCTAGCGGTTACAGCACCGGTTGCATAATCGACCTTGGAGGCGATAGTTCCACCAGTGTGAATCAGATGAACCAATGGGAGATTTTCATCCTGTTCAATAGGAGCCGGTGCTTCTTCCTCAGACATCTCGACTTCATCTAGAATTTCTACCGATTCTACGTAAGATTCAGGGTAACTGACATTGTAGCCATTAGCTAATTTTAGTGTGATTAATTTCGGGCCTGCAGCAGGTAGAGCAAGGCCCTCATGTTCGACCACTCCAGACCAAGTCTTGACGGCCACTTTGACGGGTGTTCCCGCTTCCGGCCAGTCTCCCATGCATCGCGAGAAGACGATTCACTCCATCAATGCCACGCACCCAAATGCACCTGCTGATGGGTGCGGCGACAATTCTTTCACACCCCAAGCACAGGAGTTGTTGTGTCCGAGCCGTTGATTCATCCAGACATCGCCAAGGCTCACACACTACCATCGAGATTCTACACAGATGAGAATACGTTTCGTAATCTGATGGGTGGAATGCAGAATTGTTGGTATTTCGGAGCTCATTCAAGTCAGTTTGCCGAGTACAATGTGATTCCCTTGACTGATATTGAAGCAATGCTTGGTGAAGCCCTAATGCTAACCAATTCTGATAGGGTCAGATGCCTTTCCAATGTCTGTACACATAGAGGAATGCTAGTAGCAACCGAACCCTGCAAAAGCAACACTCTGCAATGTCGCTATCATGGTCGAACTTTCGGTATTGATGGTTGCTTCAAGAATATGCCAGAGTTTCAAGATGTCGAAGATTTTCCAACTCCTTCAGACGACTTGGCTAACTTTCCAGTAACCGATTGGAAAGGGCTGCAATTAGTTGGAGGCGATTTGTATCTCAAGGAGGCGATTGCAGAACTGGAGTCTCGATTAGGATGGCTTGATGTGGATTTATTCCAACACGATCCGAGTAGATATCGCTCGTATGAAATCAAAGCAAATTGGGCTCTTTATGTTGACAATTATCTCGAAGGGTTCCACATTCCATTTGTTCACGG
>DAOJ01000057.1 GCA_002502365.1 Euryarchaeota archaeon UBA106 | reverse complement strand
ACTAGCAATTAAGCGTGGGGTCTGGAGTGACTGAGACATGCGCACCACTCGTAGTGTTACCGAAATTGTTCCAACTCATATTGTCCGAGAGGGAGGCGGATTCAAGGTACGCAGACCCTACAGAATGGGAAGAGTACTCAGCCCATTTCTGCTGATTGACGAAATGGGACCCGTGAATTATGGGCCCGGAGAAGCATTAGGCGCACCATGGCACCCACATCGTGGATTCGAAACAGTCACCTATCTTTTGGATGGAAGGATGAGGCATGAGGATAGTGCTGGAAATAGTGGAGAACTGAACCCTGGTGATGTTCAATGGATGACTGCTGGACGCGGCATTATCCACTGTGAAGAACCACATGAGGAATTCCTCAAAACCGGAGGTAGGACCCATGGGTTTCAGATTTGGGTCAATCTCCCATCATCTCACAAAATGATGGAGCCGCGTTACCAAGAGGTGCCGTCTACAGAATCCCCTATTGTTGAGCAAGATGGTGTTTGGGCCCGCGTGATAGCGGGCGAATGCATGGGTACAACATCGTCGATAGATACTAAGATCCCAATTACGCTTATTCATGTCAAAATGAAACCTGAATCGCGTTTAGTACAACAGTTACAAGCAGACTTGAATGGGATGATTTACGTATTTGGCGGAGGGATAAATTTGGGAAATGAAACCAAAGTCAAAAAGAGTCCAATCGCATTTGGAATAGGTGCAAAACAAGGAATTCAAGACGGTGAACTCGCTCTACTTTCTGAGGGAGAAGAAATTGTAATCAAATCCCAAGAGGGCGCCGAATTCTTGATTTTTGCAGGTCCAGAATTAAATGAACCAATCGAGCGATACGGACCATTTGTGATGAACACGAAAGAGGAAATTCATCAGGCTTTTTTGGATTACCAAAATGGAACTCTGACGACATAAAATATACACTTCGTATCGAAGAGAGTATTAAGTGCCTACTTTCGCTCATTGGAGCAATGTTTGATAGAATCAAATCCACGCCTGCGAAAATTTGTCTTGTTATCAGTGCGCTTGTAGCGTTAGTTTACTCGTTAAACTTCATGCTATTTGCCGATTGTTATGTTACGGGAGGGGAAGGTTGCTTTACTCTCGGATTTTCCAATGATACATCTATCGGAATGACCTCTTATGGAAATGGGGGGCCTGAGACCGCCTTCAATGGGGTACTGATGTTTGGTGTATTCATGTCCACAATGCTAATCCTTAATGAGGGGGCTAAAGGAATGTGGAAGATTATGATACCAGTAATTTTGGGTTTCGTTGTAATGTCTGTTACAATGTGGGCCTATTGGGGAGACTTGGATTCTTCCGATACACCAAAATATGTTGCTCCGATAACTACTGTGGTATACATAGCGGCCTACTACCTGCTCAAGGCCGAGGATGAGGTAGACGATGGCCTATCTGAATTTAGGATGGGTTTGAACATAGAGGACAAGCCGTCACTTGTGGCTATGCTAATTGTGGTTCTAATGGGGGTTTGGTACAGCTTCATGTCCATCGTCATGCCCGCGGAGAGAATAGCTGCCTTCGAATTAGGGGAGGTAAGTCAGGAAATGCTCGATGCGGGTCTGGGAGCTCCATCTGAGGTGACAGTAGCTGTAAGTGGTTCGCTATTCTTAGTCTACACACTCTGGACCGCAATGGTTGTATTGGACGGACCCAAAGGAAAGTGGTCGATATTACATCCAGGGATCTTCTTCCTAATCACTGCTACCATATCGACTTACATGGCATTAGTTGACAATGTTGGGGAGATAACAAGGCCGGTTTCCGATCAATCTGTAATTGATAGTCTTGCAGGGCCAGTTGCGATGCTATTAGTGTTGTACGCATATTACAGAATGAGGGATGAAGGAGTTGAAGACGGAATGACCGGCTACGGAGCTGGTATCGAGGAGATGACACCCAACGCGTTCAACGTCTTCGTCATCACTGTCACATTGATAGTCGGACTGGTTTTCACTGCTAATATTATGATGTAAGTCAATCAGAAAGTATCCATTGCATATCATGATGGAGCCCGATTCCTTCGATTTCGAACAAATCCGAGATAATTACGAAGCCACACCTTTCGTACATTGGGACTGCTTTGATTCTGGCATTACACCATATGCCAGAGCCTTGACTTCTAGCGAAGTCTTGCAATCCTTTTACTATCTTAGTTCCAACCCCTTTGTTCCGGTGCTCAGATCTGACCGCCATTCCCCTAATTCGGAATTTGCAGCCTTCTCTTCTATCCACCTGAAGAGTTGAGCATCCAATTAGTTCCCCATTTTCATAAGCACACAAGAAGGTTGTTCTAGGGTCTTCATCAATTCCCGGATAGTGCTCAGTTCCTCTCGGTAATCCTTGTCGAAGGACATCGAACCTCAAATCAAGATGGGCTTGGTCGAGGGATTTTTCCCAAACCAAACCATTCTTCATAATTCTGCCAAAAGGAACCGATGAATGACTTTTCTGCTTAGTCGATTTGAAGCCCTGATGCCGATTGGAAGTGATGTGGCAACTAGCGAGGAGGTTGATGGATCCGTTCCAGCAATCATTGGCTCTCTCCTAATCCTCAATACTATGATTCTAGGTTTTTCATTTCCCGGGCCATGGGATTCAGAATCCTTCACATTAGGAATAATTGGTATGACAGGCCTAGGGTTTTGGTACGTCGCTTGGTATCGATTCACCTTCAAGCGAAAAGGCCTGATTCCTTGGTTAGACAATTGGGAAAATCCTGAAAAATCCTCAAAACAGATTCTGGCCGCTGGAATATTGACAATCATTCTATCTTGGATCGCGGGCAATCCTCTGCAGGAATATCTTCCAGATCCAACCGGATTGGTTTTGCTACTAATCGGCCTCTTGATATCTCTATCTGGCATTTACTCAATGCTAGCCCTAGGGCCTCTGGCCGACTCAATTACCGATGAATGAGCCGACTATCTCTGACCAGGCTTCCAAAATTGCAAGGGTAACGGCTCTTTCCCACTCATTGCTCTGAATGCTAAATGGTCAGCACGCTCATTCCAACGATGCCCACGATGTGCCCTGACATGTTCACCAGATAATTCTCGCAAAATGGAGACCTCATCCCAAAGTGCGCGCACGTGTGAAGCCAAATCACGATTTTTCTTAGCCCTCCATTGTCCATTTGCAATATTGAGTGCATATTGTGAATCGGCGCGAATGACTACTGAACTGCTTCCTCCCTGTCTAAGAAGCCAACCGAGTGCTCCGGCAATTGCACTCAATTCAGCAGTATTGTTTGAGCCAACTTCAGCCCCGATGAAAGCCTCCGAAGCCTCGTCTGTTATGACAGAACCAGAGCCTTCGGTTACAATTTCACCTCGACCTCTACCAAGACCGGTATCGCCCTCAACAACGCAAAACCCCCAGCCAGCAGGAGTCTCTGCAGTTACATTTCGATTCTCTTCGCAAGAACCATCCACGTAGATGTGGAGGGCTGCTACCAAGTTATTCACTCACCAATCAGTTCGCTGTACGCCGCTGCATCAAGAAGACCTTCGAGCTCCCCAGCATCACTGATTGACATCTTCCAGATCCAGCCTTCTCCATAGGGGTCCTGATTGATTTGTTCCGGTGCGTCCTCAAGACTTTCGTTAGCCTCTGTAACTTCTCCGGCGATTGGCGCATAGATTTCGCTAACTGATTTTACCGACTCCACGCTGCCACATGATTCCATGGCACCAACAGACATTCCAACTTCGGGTAGTTCTACCCAAACAACATCGGTTAATGCATCTTGAGCGTAATCTGTTACACCGATTACCGCCTCATCACCATCAACTCGAATCCACTCATGTTCGGCCGTGTATCTCAGATCGCTGGGTACTTCGCTCATGTTATCATGCCCCCGAGTTTACTGAAAGGGGTCAAGTTTTCTATCGCGAAACCAGCCTTTGATTGTAAAAAATTTCACTCTTCCTCACTGTATCGGTCTTCCAAATCCTTCTTTTCCAATTCGGCCCAACGAGACCCCATACTCTCATCGCTGGCTTCGAATCTCTCCTCTTCCAACCTTTCTCGCATTACAGATTCAGGCTCCCTACTGAACCAACGATCAAGCAATCCATCTCCGAAGTTGCGATTTTTTGAAACTTGCAAAAGAACCACCCCAACTAAACACAGTATCACGATTCCTGGCAATGCAAGTGATATCTCATCGACATCAGCACATAAGTCTCCTTCACAGCCGAATAACTCGATTCTTCCCTCTGCAATTGCGAGAGCGGTTAGGAATGCCATAGGTATCGCGATACCAATTAGCACTCGCTCAAGTCGGGCGGCGGGTGAATCCATCAGGCCTTCTGAGACGCCCAAAGGGGATGAATGCCTCGCTTAATCAGTAGGTTTCTCTGACTAATTTATGAATCTTGTAAGGAAGTAGTGCCCGATTTACTGGAGTAACTTCCAATATACGGGAATCATCTCTTCTTCGTATATCTTGTAGAAGAGGGTGACGACTCTTCTTGTGTAGAGATAGAATGGTAGGCATATCTTCCTTCAACCCTGCTCTAACCGCTTCAACGAATGCTTCGCTTTCAACTGAAAACTTACCAATTTCATCGATAACTAAAATCTCACACTCTTCCATGGTTCGTTCAATTGCGGCAACACCGATTTCATCCAATGCTTCTGGGTTTATTCCATAACCTAGAATTCTTGTTCTTGAATCAATTTCACGATGAGCCATAACTGCCGATTCACCAGTTACGATATCGACACATTCGAACCCAACTCGCTGACCATCTTCCATAATCGTCTGAGTTTTCATTCCGCCGACGATAGGTTTTGCATTCGGGTCTTCGTTCCTGGCTCTCTTCTCTTGTTTTCGTTCTTCGATCAGCATGTTGACAACTTTTTCCAAAACAGCGGACTTACCGGAACGTGGAAGTCCGGTTATGCCAATTTTTGGATGAATTCCCATATTCTTACCTCTGACCCTAATGCTGAACGCGACGGAACGCCCCTGCGTACGTAATGTGGTCGTAATAATCAATTTGGTCGATTCGCTTCAATTGCTCCGTGGAACGGAAATCAATTTCCGGAGTCGAGCCGAGACATTTCCGATATACTGTCATAAATCGAAAATCGAACGACAATCAGTGAAGCGCCTGATTCAACGGAGCCCAACTTGAGTTACGCTAATCGGTGGAGGGAATGGTAAGTTTTCAATTTCGTAATTGTTGACGTTATTATTCGCCGCCCAAGCCCTGGACCAAAGATCAAGAGTGTCCGAATTCAGATGTTCTGCTAACCACAGTAGGCCTTGTTCCAGCGTTCCGTATTCTTCAGCCAAACTATCCTGTACAGCATCTGGCAATTCGAGGAAATTCACTGAGTTTCCTAGAACGCAATCTGGTGGAACAACGACCCAGCGTAGTCTCCTGTCTTGTTGAGCATTGACGATTGCTTGGCAGGCGATGCGACTAATGCCTCTAGCATCGATAGGCCCCTTCCACATCGCCTGTGAGCGCTCCAATGCTTCTCTAGGAATTGAAGATGTGTAACCTGGGTGATTGATTGAAACCTTGCCATTTTCCAAATGGAAATGAATACCACGAATGAATGGCGTTCCACGAGAACGAGGCTTCCAATCGCGGATATCATCCGACCAAGTTGTTTGGTCGATTTCTCCGACACGAACTCGGATAGGGTCGCCGCTTGGATTGAGCCAGTTATGATCCTCGGAAAGGCGAGGTAGATCTGCCAATTGAGAAATTGCATTCAGTACCTTTCTTCGCTCATGCTCTGAACGAGGCATTCTCGGTACAGCCCAATTTGTGTCGGTCCAAGTCGCCCATTTTGCCCGCTCAAGTTCTAGTTTAGGCGACTTAGGATCTAAACCTGCTGAGGGTAGAACATCACTGGACTCAAGAGGCCCCCAGCTTGTCAGTCCGGTAGTCTCTCCTCCAACTGTAATTCCGATTACAAGCACTCCCTGAGAGACTCCAGGGAATACACGCTGACTCTCTGGGAAAGACCAAGCAGTATCCCACTCATTTCTTTCAACCATCAATCGGCGAAGAGGGATGCTGCTCTTTTCTCGAAGTAG
>DAOJ01000074.1:4521-5261 GCA_002502365.1 Euryarchaeota archaeon UBA106 | reverse complement strand
TATTATATCCTGACCAATCTAGATGGAATGCCAATTTGGACTGACGTCAGTTGTGGAGATACCGACTTTACTTCCTTTGAAGTGTCTATGGCGGAATGGGGAGGTAGCGATGTCAGATTCAAGTTCATTGCTGCTGATAAGTACGGGTACTCAAGTTCACTCCAGCAGGGATGGTTCATCGATAATGTCGGAGTAAGGCAAGGGCATTTCAGCAGCCCTGGAGATTGGATAAGTCAGCCAATTGAACTGAACGGCTTGGATTCATTCAACATGGGTATAGTAGAAATTGAAGGTAAAATCGACGATAATTCGACAGTAACTGGATCAATTATTGATGCGGTCACCCAAGATCCAATTATCGGTTTTGAGTCTCTTGACTTCCCAATTAATCTTGCAGGACTAGATTCTGCGACTCACCCGACAGTCAATGTAAGATTGGAATTGTCTTCATCAAGTACAATTTCAACTCCAATAATTAGGCACGTTGAAGTTGGAGGGCCTAGAATTCTCTCCGCAGAACTATTCGATTTCAATGGCTGGAACATACCGGCTGGAGTTGAGGTCATTGATGATTTGCTTAACTCAACAGCCATTACAAGTACAATCACATCAGATTACATTGATTCGGTTAGGCCGATAAAGAGAATTAATTTCCTAGGAAATGCATCTAACAATGTACTCGTACAGGTACTTGATGCAAATGGAAATAATATTGCAAATAATACCCAAGGAGGTTATGT
>DAOJ01000074.1:0-4097 GCA_002502365.1 Euryarchaeota archaeon UBA106 | reverse complement strand
GCAAGAGATGTTGCAATTGACGTTGCTGAGGATGATTATGATGATTGGGACTTCCCATACTCACAAGGACGTGGGCATCTTGGTTGGCAAACTACAATGTTAGCAGAAGAAGCAAGTTCCAACCCTAATCAAATGGGTTCCACATCTCTAGAAGTAGCGCTGACATCGGGCGTGCAGGAGACTTTGACTATCCTAATTCCAGATGGTGCAATCGCTCATTCTGGACTACTAGCCATAACCTCTGATTCCGATGGCTTTGAAAGTTCAATTAACATTGGAGTTAATGGATATCAAAAATACACCTCTTCATCGGACCAATACTTGACTTACTTCACATTCTCTCCGAATCAAGTGGCTTCGATATCAGCTATGAGCAGTTCATGGGCTGATACAAATGCGAACTCAAGAGATTGGAAAGAGGTTGAGGTTACATTAGATAGTTCTACAACTCAAACAGTTACGCTTTCTAGATTAGCAGTATCTTATTCGCTATACGAGACAGTTTCAGATTTGACAACTTCTCTTGCAAACTACCACACTACTGCCGCTGCAGAAAACCCTAGCGCAGTGAATATCAACATACCAACAAATATCACTGCACCCGCAGGCCAGATTTCCATTAATGGACAGATATTACATGAACTGATGATAACAAACAAAGATTTCGCGGTTCCACAAATTTTCTATCCAGACGGTTCAATGTATGAAATTGTAACAAATCACCGACATTTGTATGATAACTCCGAATTGGAAACCATATCTTTGGATGGTCATGCTTCAGATGGAGAAACAATTTCCTTTGAGGTAAGTAACTCTGATGATGGTTCATGGGGTATGAATTCCGGTTCTGTTGCATTCTCTCAGACATCCGGCTCTCAGTTGATGTCACTTGACACATCTTCTAGCACAGTATCTGTTGTAGATGGCGGAGATGGTTGGATGGATGTTCAGGTTACTTGGAAATTTGATGTCTCATGGAACTGGAATGATTTAGATCGAATTAATTGGATTGCTCAAGCAATTGATGGTGATGGAGTCTCTATATGGCCTGCTAATTCCGCTAGCGGTACTAGCGGCAATGCAGTAGAGAATGATTTGCAAATCGACTCATTTGAAATCCGCGACCAGTATGACCGTCTAATTTCGAATCAGTTCTCAACCTTCTATCCATTCCCAATTTTGGAGGGCAGTGAAATTAACGTCACAGGATCGGTTAGATTCCAGAACTCACTTGATACAAGGCCAATGGGTTCTGATTTCCAAGTCCGACTAAATCTATCGGGATCCCTCTTGCTGCTGGATTCCTATGACGATGGAGTGTTCTCTGGAACATTTAGTACTCCAACCGGACTATCGGAAATAGCAGCATCTCCAGAACTGTTCAGAATTGGACCACTATCAGGTTCTATAGGCGGCGAAGACACATCCGGCCAACCACCGATTGTGGTAATGGTCAATGACTACACCCCTCCAACTGCAGGACCGCTTCAGGTAATGACTCCATCTGGTTTGCAAAATGCTAACGGAAAGGTCTGGGATCCGTCTCAACCACTGAGTCTGTATGTGACTATAGAAGAGCCACAGGCTAGAGGTGAAACATTAACCATGCATTACTGGAGAGCTGACTCAGATGATGCTAACTCAAACGGTATCGCTGAAGAAGAAGAATATCTTTCACAAGTCCAACCACTTTCCGCTGGAATGACCGGTGAGCAACAGGTGAGTTTTGCTGGAATTGATGTTTCGGGACAATCTTTCAACAGCCCGGTTCATATTTATCTTGAAGGGACTGATTGGGCAGGCTTGAGTTATCAGGAAGGCGGGACCGGTGGCGGTCCGGGTGCCGATAACTCTTGGGCTAGTGTAATCGTGGCTACCGATGAGCCTACTGAAATTGTAAACAATGGATTCAACCTAGACAGATACACAGGTTATCTTCTTGCAGGAGTCCCTCATACCTTTACTATGCAGATAAGCGAACCTAATGGCTTGCAAACCTTGGATAATATCACCATAATGCTATGTGGAGATCGCCTCGATGACAATCTAGGTGAGGTTTCCTACAATCCCGTTACTGGTGAGTTATGGACCGCAGACGATTCTATGGTGTCCCCATTAACTGTACAAACACAGCAAATCACCCCAGCGGTTATAGAACTCGCAATGATGTTTGAACTATCATGGGAATACCCATGGGAAGAAGGTCAATTTGGGTGTAAACCAAGTGTCAGCATCATCGATGAGATTACTGAAGTCGCATATGTAAATAACATCGGAGAGTTGACTTGGGTACTAGATAATTCGCTTGTTGCCGTAACTTCTGGAATGTCTGATTTGACACCTCCATTAGTAGATACAGAAGACGCTCACCTCTACCTAAGACAAGGAGATGAATTCGAGATGACCGGTGAAGTATTCTACGCCGGTTCAGGAGAAATATTCACTGAAGTTCCTGATGACCTACAAGTAGAGATGACCTTAGTTTATGGTACAGAAGTCATTAGTTCTCTTGCGGATGTTAGTGAAGAGGGAGCATGGTATGCTTCGATGACACTCCCTATGCGGGCACCATTCAATCCTACAATGAATGTAACCACAACTGTCCTCAATGTTCCTGGAATGGGAACTACCTCTACAAATACGGACGGTAAAATCACAGTGGACAGTAAATCCCCAACTGTTCTATTCGATCAAATGAATTATCCTGATTCATCCCTGACTGTGTTGGAATCTGATCTTCTCGAAGAAGTTCTAGTATCGTTGACAATTGTTGATGAAATCGGTATGCCTGATTCCGATCTTGAAGTCGCTTGGATTTACCTAAGAGATAACCAACCGGTTGCAGGTACAGAAGATACTGGAAGTCTAAGCCTGTTGTTGGTCGAGGAAGGAAGTCAGGTATTCCAAGGAAAGCTCGACTTTACACCAAATCTTGAAGGATTTACAATTGAAAATGGCGATAGAATCATGTTCTGGGTAACTTCAACCGATAAGGCTGGAAATGAAATCCAAGGCTTGGGTAGTGAACAATCCCCAAGAGCGGTTGCTCTGAGAGTGATGGAGTTCAGTCCGTCCCTAGACAACGTTGTTGTTACGCCAAAGGATCCTACCCAAGATACAACTGTTGTAATCGAAACATATTGGTCCAACAGTGGGAAGAGAGATGGTACGATAGAGATTAACCTCTACGAACTGACTGGAGACGGAAAGTGGGAAACAGAATCAAACGGTATGGAACTAGAACTGTCTGCTGAGACCTCATCGGTTTATGCAAGATTCGAATGGGTTGCTGGAGCACCAGGACAACCTGTATTGTACATTATTGTTGATGATGACTTTGACAATCCTGCACATCCTGTAAGCGGGTTAGTTGTGCAAGCACCGATTACCGATGAAGGAACTGATGAAGATGTGATGGTATACCTCATTATGGGAGGAGTATTCCTCGTTGCAGTTGTAATGGTAGGATTCTTTGTTAGCAGGTCTAGGAGTGGTGATGATGATTATTACTACGACGATGATGACTCATATTACGAAGAGGATTACGAATACGATGATGAAGAATATGAGTACGAAGATGATGATTCCGAAAGCGAATGATATCATGGAATATTCATAGATTCGAAATACATCTGAAGTATATGCGAAACCCAATTTAGCCGACTGGCTAACCTGTGCAGTTTATAGACCCCAGAATCCCGAACTTTTGTTTGAGGGGATGAATTCTCCTCGATGGGGGATGGGGACTTGGACCAGCATAGCGATGAGGTTACTGTGGAAGAATTGAGAGGAGAACTAGAGGATTTGAGGACGCTTGTTCATACACTTCTTACGATAATTATGGAGGAAGCTGATGGAGTTCAATCCGGCAATACCCCTCAGATTCCAAACCAACCAAAACGCGGATATTCGATGTGAGTCAATATTCCACAGGTTCCGGATCTATTGATCTCCAAATATACCAAACGCCCATAGTACGGTATGGTTTCCAATTTTCAGCAATCTCATACAACTGAGGTTTCTCCAATGCTTTTCCTTCATTGTATAATTTCTCCATACCCCTGATTAGTCCAATATCATCAATTGGAAAAACATCC
>DAOJ01000073.1 GCA_002502365.1 Euryarchaeota archaeon UBA106 | reverse complement strand
CTATCCGATAACCAATCAACACGCTGTCTTGTGTATAGGTCGACACCATAATTCTCCATAACGTGTTGTGTAACTTTGATGTATTTTCTAACCGAACCCTCTGAAACGGTCAGAACAATATTTCCGCCACACATAGATGAGGAATCATCTCGGCCATTCGATAAACCTCCTTCATTCCTCTTACGTTGAATACAACGACCTGCAAGAGGCATTCTTCGGTATGACTGGCCACACCTCACACATCGTACTTTTTGTTTGGTGAATGCAACAAGATTACCCCTCAAATCAGGAAGGAAGTGTGACTCAATAACTTGACTTGCAACTCTAGAAACATCAACTGGACGTAACCTTGCTCCAAGTTCTAATTGAGCAGTCATTTTGTCGACCATGGTTTCTAATGTCTTGTATGAGGAATTTGCCGGACCTGCGTCCAAAGCGCCAGAATCGTGCGTCCATCCATAACCTCTCAAATCTCCTATTGTCCCTAACCGATGCTCTACAATTTCAATTTGAGATTTTAGTTCAGACGGATGAGGTTGGCCTTGAGAGGCCTCGTAAAATGCTCTTGGATACTGCCATGAACAATCTACATTCAATGCCTCTTTGTCAATTTCCGAGGGATTTAATCTCGTTGTCAATACCAGAGGAGCATCCATTCTGCCTCCTCTATTGGCCGGGAGAATTGATCTTGAGAAATTCAGCAGACCATCCATTAACATCATGATACTATCTTCATCTCCATCGCAGTTCCGCCTCTTTGCAGCATGGAATAATGGATGGGCATAGCCAGCGGAGGCATCAGTCCACCCGATAATCCGACAAAGAACACCTCCAGAGGTGTGAGGAGCCAGACCTATAGCCAAATGACCTACTAAATCATCAGCAGAATGTACTTTGTAAAATGGCTCCATGTCATAGAACCGAGTAAGTAATTCATCTACGAAATTACATGTTGAGGTTAAATGATCTATCGCCAACGATGAAGGGATGAAATCCTGAGGAAATAATTCTAGAATTTGATTGTCTCCTTCTAGTGGATTACCATCGATATCATGAGTGTACCCAAGGCCATACAGTATCTCCCAAGAGGTGTGGATTTCAGAAGGCCTAAAATGAGTCACTGGAACATCAATCATATCGTATCTTGCGGTTCCATCCCTGAACACAGAGAGTTCATGACGTGCTCGCAGTATGCCCTTTTCAAGAGGTTCTGGAGTTTGTTCATAGGACATTAATCCCTTTACTGATTTGATTTTTTCAGGTAATCTATCAAGCCCGAGAGAGCGACGTTTTACCTCCAACATTCCTGCAACTGGAATACTGGTTCTCTGACCTAATCTTCGCGGCTGTCTGTTTCCTCTAATTGGCCTAGGTCGAGTTTTCCCACCACATTCTTCAGGGACTTCCGGATTTGGTCTGTTATGACATCTTAGCATTGGGGATTCCATTCCACAATTTACACAAATCCGAGGGCCCGTTTCAACTCTAACTCGACCGCGCTTCGCAGCCTCTCCGAGTAAACGTTGAGGTCCACCATGATCTCCAATTGGAAATAGAGAATGGACTAATGGCTTCATTTCTCGTCTACTGGCTTTCTCGGGTCTTCCCATCCTAGAGCCAACTCTACTCGGTACCGCATCTTCCCATCTTAATTTGGATAATTTTCTAACAAGCCAGAGGGATCTATCTACCTCGTGGTCGTCAAGTAGATGACGAGCCGCCATTAATTCCTTCTGATTCGGCGGCCCCGGATCTTCAATCGCTTCAGCTGCTTCATTTCCTTCTTTCTCAGTTTCAGCGATACTCATTCCTCTTTGCCGAGCAGCGGTTTGCGCCCTTACTCTCTCAACGTCGCGCTGAGCATCAATTTCTGCTCGTCGTAATTCTTCTTCTCTCAACGTCTGAGTCGCCTTCTTTATTCTATCAACCCTGTCTGCTACATGAGGGGCGGCATCAGATTGAATTCTTAGTTTTGAACCATCCACATCAAGACCTAATCCCTCCACTAGTGCCTCCCAATTTGAAGGAATTACAATGTCTCCACGGCGATGATGATGTTCGATCCCTAAAACCAACAGAGACGATTTTACCACTCCATGTTTCTCGACTTCAGTCCATCGAGGCCATGTTCCGGTAGAGGGTGCATCAAGCCCAATATCTTCGATTTTTTGATTAGGTGACCAATCCTTGACAACATCTGGAATAGTTAATCCTCTACTCTTGATTTTTGAATTCAATAAAGCCTGTATTAGAACAGTCGTGAACGATAAAGGAAGGTCTGACCACCATGGATTGAATGGAGGCGGGGGTGCAGTACCAAACTGATTACATATTTCCTTGACTTGATTCCAATCCATATCTAAGCGTCGGAGATATCGATTCCAATCACGCTTTCGCTTAACTCGTTCCAAAGCAGATTCTCCTCCTCGACTAATAGCGCCATTGAATGGCAATCCTGGAGGCAATAACTCCCTACTGACTCCGATAATCGCAGCCAATTGTTCCACCTTTTTTGGCTGGTCAAGATTCTCTGCTAAGTCCGCAGCCCACCAGTCCTTATTGTATGGCGAAGGAGCCAAATCCTTGTTATTCTCAAGGAATTCTCCAAACCCAACCAGCATTTCGCCTGAGTCCCAAAGACTAACCACGTTTTCTTTGATACTGTTCCACTCATCTAAGGAATCGATTCTGTGAAAACCTCCATCTTCGAGCAATACCATTGGTCCTTCTATGTCTACAGTGGGAGTCACGGCAGCAGCTTTTCCTGGGCGTTCGACTTTCATTTGGGTTCCAACTGCGAGGAATCCTTGCATTGCTTCCATTGACACCGGATTAATTCCGGCTGCGGCAAGACCGGAGGCCCTACTTCGTCCATATCTCAGTCTGAAAGCACCGGGTTGACCGGGCTCTCCGAAGACTGGCCTTCCTGCAATCACATCGTCCATGAATCGCGAATCAGTCTTGATTACTCTACTTTTGAAAGAATCTTCAGTTTTCTCATTCTTCCCTTTTGAGGCAAAATGGGCAATAAAATCCCATCCGGGAATGTCTAATCGTTCTGTGTGTTTCTGGACTTTGGGAGCCTTCAGGCACAATCCTTCTCCAATTACCAATAACACACCACCTCTGACACGAGCGCCGTCAATGTTGCGAACTTCCTTGTAACCTGAGCATTCTATATCCTCAGTTGATTCACCGTTAATCATTACAGGACAGGCCCGAACAATCATCTCAATTTCTTCAGGAGGTGGTTTGTATTGCAACCCCTTTCGGTATAATCCAAATTCTTCCTTTACTCTCTCAACTTCAGGAGTACTGGGGATATAACGATTCAAACCAAGTTCGCGCCGAACCATGTCCCCAATCAGAACACCAAGAGCTTGTGCGGTACCTCCTGCGGCTCTGATTGGGCCACAGAATTCGATAGAGAGGAATTCAGTCCCATCCTCATTGTTGAGAATCTTGACGTCTCCTATACCTTCTAGTGGAGCAACTAGAACGGCCTCTGTTAACACCGCTAATCCAACACGGAGTCCAGTATCGATTGAACGACGAACGTCGGCTGTTAACTTGTGCATTCTCTTTCCGACTTCGACAGCAATTTGTATTGATGCAGTTTCACGGTCTACTTTTGTTAACAACTTGCGTAAATCATCTTCAATTCTTATCGGATCTTCTTCGGGCGTAGGTCTAAGATATTCTTCAAGCAATTTCTCAGTCCTGCTCGCCAAATCAGCAGCCCGTGGAATTTCAACCGAATTAGAGAAGTCTAAGCCCTTAGAGCGAGCTTCTTCTGCTATTTTGTAGGTCTCCTCTGTTTTATCTTCCAGCCACTTAGTGTAGGCCTGCAATTCTGTTGAAAGCCGAGACTCGTCAACGACAATATCCGGACTATTCTGAACCACCATGTCGCATACACTCCGCCGCTGAACATTCGACGACCGCACGAGGCCGTCCAAGAACATTCACTGTCTTCTCACTCTTCTAACCCCTTCAGAGTGCGAACCTTCATCCGATTGCTACCAAGCCGGTTTGGGAGGGAAGAGACATGTCGACTACTGCGGCCGAAGCAAAACAACGCCTAATCGAACGCGTTCGTGATTTGGCGTATCTCCATTCACCAGACGAACTATTCACTCTTGCAAGTGGGCGCCAAAGTCCACATTTCTTTGACATGAAGCCAGTAATGATGGACCCGGAGTGTGCTCATCTAATCGGTGTACTACTCCACGCCGAAATCGAATCAATTGGCGGAGTTGACGCGGTAGGGGGTCTCGAATTAGGTGCGGTACCTCTTACTGGCATTGCAATTGCGAAGGCTGGAAAGGGATCTGACCTCCGAGGCTTCTTAGTTCGCAAAGAAGCAAAGGGTCGAGGTGGCCGTAAAACTGGAAACCCTCCTGGGATAGAAGGGTCCACTTTACGAGAAGGTGACAGGGTTGTCTTGTTGGAAGATGTGACTACAACTGGAGGGTCCGCTCTGAAAGCCGCTAATCGACTAATCGATATGGGGTGCGATGTAGCGGCTTGTATTACTATTCTTGATCGAGAGGAAGGCGGTCAAGATGCCTTCCAATCTGCCGGAATTAGCTTGCATCCACTCATTCTTCGTTCGGATGTAACGGGTGAGTGAATGTCGGAACATGTTATTGATTCCAGTGAGCCGTACCATCCTGAAAAACTAGAGAAAAAAGACTATGTCGGAGCAGCCGCTTACTTTGAATTAGATTTGCGAACTGGCATCATACTCAAAGTCGAAGAATTCTCAGAGATGCGTAAACCCTCTTACAAAATTGAAGTTGACTTCGGCCCGGTCATTGGTAAACTTTGGAGCTCGGCCCA
>DAOJ01000088.1 GCA_002502365.1 Euryarchaeota archaeon UBA106 | reverse complement strand
ATCCCCGATCATCCCTGTGTGGTTGGAGGCCCATACAGGCATCTGAGTGTAATTGACGCCAATGCCTTTGATGAGGTAGTAATCGAGGAATCGATTGGAACCGTATATCACTTGGCTGCCATCCTAAGTGCAACGGGAGAAAAGAACCCCGAATTATGTGAAAGAATCAATGTGGGAGGGACAGTTACTGTTTTGGAAGCGGCTCGAAAACATGGATTGAGAGTTTATGCTCCATCATCAATCGCAGTTTTTGGCCCAGATGCTCCAAAACGTGCTCCTCAAGTTTGTCCACTCAATCCTACAACCATGTATGGTAAAACCAAGGTAACTGGGGAACGTTTGGCAATGAATTACTGGAAACAATACAAGGTCGACGTGCGCGGATTACGCTATCCTGGATTAATTTCTTTCAAAGCACCAGTTTCAGGAGGAACTACGGATTATGCAGTGGACATTTTCCATGCAGCAGTGAATCAAGGACATTACGATTGTTTCGTTCGTGGTGATACTCGTCTCCCAATGATGTACATGGATGACGCAATTCGAGCAACTATCGATTTGATGGACGCACCTGTAGAATCTATCGGTGACTCTAGAGGTGGTTACAACATCTCGGGTTGTTCTTTCACTGCCTCAGAATTAGCTCAAGCGGTCGCTGCAAGACTGCCACATTTTACTTGTGATTTCAAACCCGATATCAGGCAGAATTATGCGGATTCTTGGCCTGATTCTATAGACGATTCTTGTGCTCAAGAAGATTGGGGATGGAGGGCTGATTATGACTTAGATGCCCTGTGTGACGCAATGATTTCCGGCCTTCAATCTTCATCGATTTGATTAGACCAATCTGGCGTACTGGGCTCAACATTAGCCCATAGAACATCATCTATTCTCAACACGGTGATAGCGGCTTCAGTTGCACCAGTCAATGCCTGACGGGCAACGAAAAGTGGATCATTAATTCCCATCAGATTCATGTCTGCCTTTTCTCCGCTCATGGCGTCTAATCCAAACCAAGAACCATGTTCTGCTTGAGCGGCTGAAAGGGATAAAATTTCGTCTATTGGATCTAAACCAGCATTTTCTGCAAGAACACGTGGAATCACTTCCAGAGCGTCAGCAAAGCCCTCAATCGCCAATTGTTCTCGTCCTTTCTGCGTGGTCGCAAATGAACGCAAGTGTCGAGCCAAATGAGTCTGCGTTCCACCTCCGCCGGGCAGAATTTTAGGTTCTCGAACCAATCTGAAAGCAACACCCAGAGCATCGTCAAACGCTCTGCTTACCTCTTCTCTCACAGCAGGGGTGGTTCCACGGAGTAATGCAGTCATAGCGCGACCTTTACCATCGATTCTGACGTGCCAGGAATCATCGATTTTATTTGCGGAAAAATGGGTATAAATCCCCACGTCTTTGTCTGTCATTCGATTTGGATTTCTAACCATTTTTGCTCCGGTGAGAATAGATAACCTCTCCAAATCTTCTCGCTCAAACCTTCTATATGCCGTAATTCCAGCATTCTTCAACAATGGAACTGCTTCATCAGCAATCCCATCACGGACGCAAATTAAATCAATCCCGAAATTAGTTAGATTTTCTATTTGCTCAGCCAATCTTGCCGTCTTGCGTTCTTGAAAACCGGATAGAACTCCAGTACTACGGATTTCTATACTCGCCTCCAACTCCAATTCTTTGTTCTCAAGTCCACCATCAATAATTGCGATTTTACCACCATCAGAAACAGTTTCTGTGGTAAAATCGAGTCGTTGCTTTTTCAGCATCAAACCATGAATGATCTCTGAATCAGACCCGCTACCATCGGTCATTTGTAGTCGTTTAACTCGGATTCTTTCGAGGTCATCTCCACCATCTTCATTTTCCAAAGTTCGAGCCGCTTGAAGTGCAAGTTTGGTCATATTTTCTGATAGGGCTGTGTCGACCTTTCCAGCCATTGTGGTTGCAGTTGCGGCAATCAAATCATCTTCAGAAGCAGATTTTGCAATTTCCTCCAGTTGTGTCAGAGATTCTTCCATAGCAATGCGATATCCATTCATGATTATTGTTGGATGAACACCTATTCTTGATAATTCCAGGGCATTACGAAGGAGCTCTGCAGTTAGTAATACGGAAGTTGTCGTACCATCCCTAGCAATCCTATCTTGAGCGGAACTAGTTGCTATCAGAAGGTTAGCTGTTGGGTGCTCAACTTTAGCAGTCTCTAGAACGGTTACACCGTCGTTTGTGACTATGATTTCGCCATTTTCGTCAACCAACATTTTGTCCGATCCTCTCGGCCCCAATGTCGACCTAACAGCTCCAGCTAGTGCTATAGCGGCGTTGGTATTGTTGACTAAAGCTGAGCGGCCTTCAATTCGGTCGGTATCCTCCAAAGCAACATCCTGTTCGGACTCGACCATGAGATTGGCGAACCACAAGCCCGCTTTCAATGCGATGTTGCACTTATCCAAGTTCAACGTAGACTGTTTAAGCGAATTCAACGAGTACTCTAGTTACCGTTTGGTTCAAATATGGCAAATCACTCCGACTATACAACCTCAGGTTGAGTAGTGAGATTATGAGTGCCCCCGAAAGAGATGAATTCGAGGATAAAATGCTCGAACAAATGGCAAAGATGTTCGCCGACATGGGGATGCCAATCGATGTTGATTTACTGCAAAATATGATGCGGCAAGTGCGCGAACAATTCGAGGAAATGGGCATCGATCCTAATCGTATGGCTTCAACCGAGATAAAAATGGGCACTGATGTCGATCCAGAAGAATTTCGAAAACAGATGGAATCTATGCTAAATGGACCAGGCGGAATGGCGGAGATGTTCCGCAACATGGGAATAAAGGTTCAATTTGAAGGAAATAGCCCGGAAGAAGTCCCTGAGATTGAGGTAGAAGAAGAGGAGGCAGAAGAGCCAGAAAATGATCTACCAGTTGAAGATGTATTTGTCCATGAAGACAGGATGTGTATTACAGTAGATATCTCTAGATTCACCGATCTTCAACCTGAAGAGGTAGAGCTAAACCTAACCAGTGGTGGTGAAATAATGCAATTGATGAAGACCACACAGATGCGTCCTCTGAAGCGCTACACACTCCCTCATCCGGCAGAGAACATTGTAGAATGGGACCTGAATAATGGGATTCTTGATGTCAAATTCGACATTAATTCGGAGGCTTCAACAGCCGATGAAAGTCAATAAATAAAAAGGAATGAATGAAAATGAGCACAGCAGTAATTGGAATAGACCTTGGAACAACAAATAGTTGCGTTGCTACTTTAGAGGGTGGCAAAGCTACGGTGATACCGAACTCCGAAGGAAGTAGAACTACTCCCTCGGTGGTTGCCTTCACTAAAGATGGAGATCGCCTTGTAGGTATAACTGCGAAGAGACAGGCTGTTACTAATTCAGAACGGACAATCATGTCCGTGAAGAGAGAGATGGGTACAGATTGGAAAAAGAATATTGGTGACGAGGAATATACTCCTCAAGAAATTTCAGCATTCGTACTACAGAAGCTGAAATCCGATGCTGAAGCATATCTTGGTCAAGAGGTTACACAGGCGGTTATTACCTGTCCAGCATACTTTACAGATGCTCAGAGAAAGGCTACTCGAGATGCAGGGCGCATCGCAGGCTTAGAGGTTCTCCGAATCATCAACGAACCGACTGCCGCAGCACTAGCTTATGGTGTTGACAAAGAAGACGATCAGACAATTTTGGTATACGATCTCGGTGGTGGAACATTCGATGTCTCAATTCTGGAAATTTACCTCGTAGATGATCAACCTCAGATTGAGGTTAAGGCTACTAGTGGTGACAATCGCCTAGGTGGAGACGACTTTGATGAGGTTGTAATTGAATGGATTCTTTCAGAGTTCAAGAAGTCAACTGGAATCGATCTATCAGGTGACATGCAAGCTATGAGTCGTCTAAGAGAAGCCGCTGAAAAAGCCAAGATTGAGCTATCAGGAACAGGTACAACTCAGATTAATCTTCCATTCATCACAATGCGTGATGGGCAACCAGAACATCTCGATTTAGCATTGTCTAGATCCAAATTCGAGGAATTAATTGCCACTCTTATCGAGCGAACAATGGCGCCTACTCGCCAAGCGATGAAGGACGCTGGTGTGTCAAAGGGAGAAGTCGACAAGGTAATCCTGGTCGGAGGTTCTACCCGCGTTCCAGCGGTTCAAACTGCTATAGAGAAGGAAGTCGGTAAAGCCCCGTTCAAGGGCATTAATCCAGACGAGGCAGTTGCAGTTGGAGCTGCACTGCAAGCCGGAATAATAGTCGGTGATGAGGGAGTAACCGATGTGTTACTTCTGGACGTAACTCCCCTAACTTTGGGAATAGAAACACTGGGTGGAGTGACGACAATGATGATTGAACGTAATACAACAATCCCCAGTCGCCGCTCGGAAGTATTCTCTACTGCCTCAGATAACCAACCAGCGGTCGAGGTTCACGTACTACAAGGCGAAAGAGAGTTTTCCAAAGACAATACAACCCTTGGTCGATTCCATCTAATGGGAATCCCGCCCGCTCCTAGAGGAATTCCACAAATTGAAGTCACCTTCGACATCGATGCTAACGGAATTGTAAACGTATCAGCAAAAGACTTGGGAACTGGAACTGAACAATCGATCAAGATTGAAAGTCAAACTTCTTTGTCGGAAGATGAGATTCAGTCAAAGATTTCCGAAGCTGAGGAATTCGCGGAAGAAGATAAGCGCCGAAAGGCCAAAGTCGATTTGCGTAACCAAGCCGATAGTATCGTCTACCAAACACGAAAGATGATGGAAGATTCCGGTGACAAATTAACCGATGAGGACACTGGCCCAGTGAATGAAAAATTGGACGAACTAGAGGCCCTCATCATGAACGATGGCGAGCCTGTTGATTTCGAAGATTTAGATGAGGCTGCAATTCAAGCGAAGATGGGTGAATTAGAGCAAGTCATGCATGGAGTCTCAACGAAACTTTACGAGGCCGCAGCAGCAGAAATGGCAGAGCAACAGGCTGCCAATGAATCCGAATCTGACGGCGACGGAGTCGTCGAGGCTGATTTCGAAGTAGTTGACGGCGAAGACGACGACGAATGATTATCCCTGAGTAATCAGGTGATGTAAAGTTCGAACATGGACACCCGTTCCTCCATGGGCTACGCAGACGTTTGTATCAACATTCCAAGCGGTTCCCGCTATGTCTAGATGAGCCCATGGAATTGCTGACTTTTCCCCATTTTCGTCTTCTCTGTCCTGAATGAATTGCTTTAGGAAAGCGGCTGCAGTATTTGCTCCACCATAGCGTCCTTTTCCACCATTTCTTACATCCGCGAATTTCGAACTAGTCATTTCTTTCTCGAAAGCGGGTAAAAGAGGCATTGGCCAAGCTAATTCATCCACAGAATTTCCGACCTGATGAATTTTTTCTCTCAACTTATCATCATTCGACCATAGTCCAGAAGCTTCCTGCCCAAGGGCAACAACACATGCTCCTGTCAGGGTAGCAAGATCAATGATGTATGAAGGATTCAATTCTGCAGACTTCCAAAGTCCATCTGAAAGTACATTTCTACCCTCTGCGTCAGTGCTGAAAATTTCGATAGTTTTTCCTGAATAGGTGTCTATAACATCACCAGGTCTGTATGCCTCCGCGCTGGGCATATTTTCAGCCATGCAAGTTATTCCATTTACTCGTCCTTCATATCCGGTTGCCCAGAGTGCTTGGAACAATCCAAAAACAGTTGCAGAACCATGCATATCGTACTTCATATCCCACATTCCTTGTGTTGGTTTAATTGAAATTCCACCTGTATCGAATGTGATGCCTTTTCCAACTATGCAGGGAACCTGTTGGTCTTTTTGTTGGTCTGGGTTAAGGCGGAAAAACACCATACAAGGCTTCCTAATACTGCCCTTTCCAACTGCAATAACTCCTTCCATCCCTTCTTTCTTTAGTCGAGCATAATCCCAAACTTCAACCTCGACATTATCCTTGCCTTCAGCCCAATCTAGTGCTCTTCTTCCAAATTCTTCAGGGTACAAACGATTGGCAGGTTCGTTAGCTAAATCTCTTGCTAAATGAACCCCGGTTACAACCAGACTAGCAGATTTCAATGAATTAGTTAGGTAATCTAGATGTCTCTCGTGTGCTTGGCATTCTAATTTCCAACCATTGTGTTTTTCTTCATCCTCATTTTTCTGATATTTGTTGAAGACATAATCTCGTAACATCATCCCTTCGGCGAAGGCAGTCATATTTTCGGGAGACCATCCTGATGTGAAGCGAACTACGATTTCTGATCCAAGATCCTTGGATAATCCAGCCAAAATCTTAGCACCAGTATCTCTGGCGATTTTGTGAGTGAGTTTCTCTTTCTTTCCAACTCCAACAAAAATAACCGTGCAATTTTTTGTCCACACACTCATAGATTTTCCAACCTTTCCGGAAATCCCTTCACTTGTAGCAGCTGCTTTAACTGCAATACTAGCACCTCGCCCAAGCCCAACTGTTGTGTTGTTTGGCGCTTTGTCAACCCCTTTGAAAACAGGAATTATCATTACGTCTCCAGTTCGGTTAAAATTAGCACAACTCACATTCATGGATTGTGGGAAAAAGTTCCAATAT
Organism: Euryarchaeota archaeon UBA106; assembly: GCA_002502365.1. Lineage (GTDB taxonomy): Archaea > Thermoplasmatota > Poseidoniia > Poseidoniales > Thalassarchaeaceae > MGIIb-O1. Next base: position 13,102 of record DAOJ01000088.1, on the reverse strand, counting down.
ACAAAGAATGTCTAGTGAAATTCTTAATTTCAAGTTGTATGTTTTGGTTAACAAAATCTTTTTTCATGCTAAATTTGTAATTTTCTTTGATTACCGATTCTCGTTAGCAATATGGGATGCAAGGATTTTCTTAACAATTAAGGCTGCATTAAATTGGGTTAAACGATCCTCTCCCGGTGCAATTTCATTAACATCCGCACCGATAACCTCTGCTCCACTAGAAAAAATCCCTTCGATTATTTCCACCGCCCCCCAATGGGTTAGTCCACCTGGAACCGGTGTTCCGGTATCTGGGACTAATTGACCGTCTAAACCATCTATATCGAATGTTAACCAAACCGGACCAGATAAGGACCCAATCCTTTCGAGCAAAGAATTCCATCCGGTTTGTCCGTTAGATGGGCTGAAGAGGTCTTGAGCATAGAAAGTCTCTACCCGATTATCGGACTCCGCAAACCGCGCTTCATCGAGTGAGTATGCGCGAATTCCAATCTGCAAAAGACCACCAATTCCACAATCCAAAGCTCGCCTTGCAGCAGTACCATGACTGAATCGCTCACCATTAAGTGAGTCTCGAAGGTCGGCATGAGCGTCGACCTGAACTATCGTGAGTTTGGACAGGTCACCAGCGATAGCGGGGTTATTCTGTAGAGCTTCTACCACCGGCGGTAATAGCCCATGCTCTCCCCCTAAAACAATAGGAAATTGTTCGGAGTTAAACCACGGGATAAGATAATCCCGAATAGAATCTAATTGTTCCCTTAGAGTACCTGCTTCGGAACCCCAAGGCTGGGCTGTGTGAAATGCAAGCCCACAAGGCAATTCCTCTTCCAGCAATGGGTCGTATAATTCGACCTGCGAGCTCACCTCGATTGCGGCCGCAGGTCCATGTTCAGTCCCCTCTCCCCAACTTGTGGTCATCTCGAATGGAATAGGAAGAATCACTACATCCCAAGGCCCTTTATCAGACTCTGATAATCCAAGGAAGGTAGGCTTAGGCTCCCCGTCCATGCATTGTGCTGAGTGATTATTCGATTAACCACTTCGGGTCGCATCTATTGCATCCGTGGACTCGATGTGCGATTGTTGATAAAGAACGGGCTTCCATATTCTACCATAGGAGGGGGATGCGATGGGTATGACGCTAGCAGAGTTAACTCAGGCAATCCGCCGTAAGGTCGACTCGGAAATGGAAGTAATTGTCGCCGAATCTATTGCTGAACATGCCTTAGGTTTCTTCGGATTCTCAAACCGTATCATCGACAACGCACTAGAACCCACAGATCGTAACCTCTTCTATCAATTACAAGACTATGACTTGCTTACTACAGAATCCGAAGAAACAACACTTTGGGACGGTAGAGAGTGGAGAATTCACTATTGGAAATTCAAACCAGATGCTAGGGAGTTTGCTAGAAGAGCAATGTCAGAGGCTGACAATAAGGAAGAAGAAGATCCCTACGCAGGAATTTACGATGACGTCCCAACATCTCTTTGGAGAGAGAGAATGACAGATGAAGACGAAGAAGATGACTGGGAAGAACCACTTTTCTGAGTTTAATGTAGAGTCATGACGGGCAAATGTACAAACAATACTACCGAAGGGAAAAGGTGTGAACAACCGTTTTCAGAGCGCTCTGCTTCTAACATTATTACTCCTAACACCTTTAGTCGGAATCGCTGGAGCAGACGAAGTTGAGCCAGCACCAACCTGTGAAATTCTAGTTGATTGGGAATATGATTGGGCTTTGGATGATAATGGTACATGGCAAGAGATTGTAATTCATAGATACAGAACAACCTTTGATCCAATCTTCGAAAATGGAACTTCTCCAAGCGGAGTTACTGTTTTTGTTCAGCACATCAGAGATGGACAAATCATCGCAACTGAGGCTGACTCAAGCTATGTTGTTGCAGGTGGCGAAATCGATGTTGTTTTGCCAGATGAGCCAGAATTTCTAGACGAGGTATTTGTCGAAGTCAGTTCGGCTGAAGCCTCCTGTTCACGTTCAATTGATATGACAATCTGGAACCAACCGATTTCTGACCATGAAATAACTCGAGAAACAACATGGGAATTAGACAATCAAGCAGATGGAGGTTCAAGCCTATACTTTGAAGGCCGAGGTTGGCAAAAAAGAACGGGTGAAAGTTTGTCTTCCAGTGAACTGGGTAATGGCTCTCTGATACTTGATTTGGATACCGGAACTGACCAAATTTACCTTACACTTGATTTACACAATGTCTGGATGAACGAGACTTATGATGGTACAGAAATTTCGCGTCAAATATTCGAGATGCGGGGTACTGGGGCCTTAGAATTTCAAAGTGATTCAGAAGATTCGCTAATTGACATAGAAGCTAATGTGTACCAAGCCTACATACTCCGAGACTGGGAAAATGGCATTTTAACAGAGCGTCTGACTTTGGAAGCATCAGGGTCTATTTCCTATAATGGAGGCTCTAACAACAGCACTGAAGGCGGATATGGTGAATTATCAGTTTTCTACTTAGAAACCTGGGATGAAGACGGAGCACGACGACTATCTGATACACAGATTGATGCCAATCTAAGCCTCCGTTTACAAACTCAGGAAGAAGCGTTTTCGATAGAACTTGATGAATTCCGCTCTAGAGAAAAATGGCTAGATGGTGTCCGTGAGGAACAATCTTTGAAAATCAAAGGCTCTGGAGAATTTGGTTTCCCGATTCAAGATAGTTCATTCGAGCTACAAGTAAATGGAACAGTGCCAGACATTCACTACGAGGTTATTGGTGGAGAAGTTGTCGAAGATCGTATAATTGTCGACGGACAATATACAGGAGATGCAAGTGGTTCATTTGGCTATGTCCGTCAGATTGATAATTCCTTAATTGAGGAAAATTCAACAGGTGAAAGATTCGAGGTTGATGTGATACAAAATGAAGTCTGGTTCAATATTTCAGGGACTCCTATAGGACCGTTAGGACAAGAAATTGAAGCAGAACACAATTTGACTTACGAGTATACAGTACCTCAAACAGATTGGGCTAATCGAACAATTCGGTATATGTATGTTGAAGATAATGGAACCGTTACAAATGAATATCCTGATAGGTCTCCAATCATTATGGAACCTGAGCGACCTCAATATGAAGGTGACATGAATATAACAGCCTTCAGAGAATCAGGAATAGTCCCTGATGAATATCTAATTGGAGATATATTCCCTACATCTAGTGATGGAAGTGATCAGAGAATTGAAATCACAGGTATTTCGATGGGTATCGCCGACGCGCATGAAGTTGAATTGGCGGAATGGAGAGACACAGAATCAGAAGACGGATTTACTGCCTATGGTACGGTGATTAATGAGGGGTTACTTGCAGGTTTGCTTCACGAAGTTAACCGAATTATAGAAATTGATTTGCCAATAAATAACGATAATGAGAATCAGTCACAATTGGTTAGAGTTGTTGAACATCAAACTCTGGAAAGAGTACTATATCCCTCTGTGATTACCGAAGCCGAAAATACCCCTCCTACCTTACTAAGTCTAAGATTTAGAGAAGGTATTCTATTCACTGAAGGTGGCATTGCTCACCTCGAAGCTGTGATTGAAGATGTCGACACCGACGTGATTGGTGTAGTAGTAGATTTGAGTGATTTTGGCCTGGGAATAATTACCTTATCCGATTCCGGTCTAAACGGCGACGAGGTAATTCAAGACTCGGTTTGGACTGCCAAAATTAATCATGATGGATTAGAATTTGGGAATTTATCTGTCTCGGTAAAAATTGATGATATATGGACTGAAGTTCAAGCAACTACTTATCTCGAGATAACCAATTCTGCTCCCCGTATAATTTCCCGTCAATACACTCCTGAATTTGCATATCGAGGAGAAGAAATAACTGCCAGTCTTGATGTCCAAGATGGGCACGGTGTATCATCAGTACAAATCGATTTGCTGAGTGCAGGAGGGGAATTAATTCCACTCGTTTATGATTCAGAAATTGGTAGATGGACTGGTCAGTTCATCCTACCGGATTCACTTGCCCCTGGGCTAAGGACCATACCTCTACAGGTTGAAGATAATCAAGGGGCTAGTGCACTAATCGATGCTGGTTCTGTTATTCAGGTACTAAACGAAGCTCCAATAATAACAAATGTGTCTTTCTACGAAAATGGAGAGTGGATTTCTATAATCGAGATCCCCAAATCGGGTGCGAAAACGTATACCATTGAAGTCTCAATTACCGACCCAGATGGAGTCTCCTCCGCCCAAGCGAAGATTGGGCGTCTTGCCCCAATTGGAAAATCAGAAACATGGTTATTATTGAAAGACGATGGAGAAGATGGCGATATTCTAGCAGGTGATGGTATTTTCTCGATGGAATTCGAAGTCCGTTCTACATTGACTGAAGGAGAGATAGAATTCTTTGTTCGATCTTCAGATATTTTCCAATCACTAACACCGATTGATGAGCAGATATATTCTGTTACACTTGTCGAAGAGAAATCATCCGGATTAGGTGGGACAAATTGGATTACGGAAAATTCAACCACCCTTGTCATAATTGTATTATTACTGCTTCTTGCTTTAGCAGCTACTGCAATAGTTTTGACAATGCGGAATGCCGATTTCGACTAAACAATGGAAAAATTGGATACGTATTTTTTGGTACGAGTGCCGGGATTTGAACCCGGGTTCAGGCGTTGGCAACGCCCGGTGATAACCACTACACTACACTCGTGTGAAATCGTCGACTCAAGACTCACTTTTCTAAGCGTCGGTGGTCTAAGTAGAAAGCCTCTTTAGGTTCTCGATGATAGTATCCCGCGTACTTCGATAGACATCGATGGGTAATCCAACTGGATCCTCAAGCCCCCAATCTGCTGCAATTGGTAACGCTGGACATTCAACTCCACAGCCCATGCTGATTATCATGTCCCAGCCTTCAGTTTCTATATCATCTACTGATTTTGGCCTTAATCCCTGGGTACTAACTCCTAATTCCTCTAACACAGATAGCGAATTTGGTGCAACATCAGAACCTGGATGAGTTCCTGCGGATTCTGCCTCGTGGCCATAATGCCGAGCCAATGCCTCTGCCATTTGACTCCTACAGGTATTGCCAACGCACACGAACAGGAGTCTCATATTTGCTGAAGGATGGTTGCCCTACTTGAATGAAACACCAATAGATTACTTTCAGAGACCTAGGTTATTGAATAAAATTGTATTATTTTCTTCACGCAGGCTTGAAGTAGGCCTCACCTCGCCATGCTGTATAATGTCTGATTCGCCAATCTCTCATCATCCCGGCGGAGGTCTCCCAATGGCTGATTCTCAGAGTCCATCTGAGGAAGCTCCGGCCTCTCCTGAACAAAAGGCACAGATGGAGCAGGCCTATGCTCAAATGCGCCGAAAGATGAGAATGACTCAGTTAGATGAACAGATAAAACACAAAATTATGGTACTTTCAGGGAAAGGAGGAGTTGGAAAATCAACGGTGTCAGTTGGATTAGCATTATCACTTGCTCGTCAAGGCAAGAAAGTTGGTTTGATGGATATAGATATTACAGGTCCTAACGTACCAAAGATGCTTGGAATTGATGAAGCTGAATTACACGTAGAAGATGGACAAATATTCCCTGCTATCGGCCCTCATGGCGTGAAGGTAATTTCAATGGCATTTCTTATTGAAGACCCAGATAAGCCAGTAATTTGGCGAGGGCCGATTAAACTGGGTGCAATTCAACAATTCATTGGAGACGTCGCATGGGGTGAATTAGATGCTCTGATTATCGACTTCCCACCAGGAACTAGCGATGAACCGCTAACAGTTTCCCAAAGTCTTCCTGGAATCGATGGAGTCGTTATTGTAACTACTCCTCAAGACGTTGCTCTTTTGGATTCTCGAAAGTCAATCAATTTTGCAAAGACTATCTCTTTGCCATGCCTTGGTGTAGTCGAAAACATGAGTGGTTACACGATTAGAGGCAAAGCCGAATCGAACTCAAAAATCAGTGTTACAGGACCTACAGGTACTGCAATTGAAACTACAGTTGATGAAAATGGAGAGTGGTCGATTACTCTAGATGTTTTCAAGTCTGGTGGTGGTAAAGAAGCGGCTATAGAATTGGAGGTTCCATTCCTTGGTGCTTTACCATTCGATCCAGGTATCGTTAGAGGAGGCGATGATGGTGTTCACAGGATTATCGCTGAACCTGAAGGTTCCACTGCTGCAGCCTTTGATGCAGTTGTCGAGAATATTCTGAAAGAGTTGGATGGGAGTAGCGGTCCAACAGTTCGAATATCTTAGATTGGAATGAAATTCCTACTATTTTTCGAATATTTTCCTCAGGGGTGCATTCTTGACTCATCGTGTGTTCCGTTGACTTAGGGGAGTGAATACCGATATGGCTGGGGGCTCTGGAATTTACATCTCCTGGCTTATGGGGGCAATTCTGCTTTCTGTTGCTTTGATGCCCCTGATGAAACCCCCTTGGGCAAAGATTCGTATCCAAGGTTTCGTAGATATGTTCCGTCGATATTGGGCACACATGTTCGTAGTATTCTCTGTTTATCTTTGGAAAGATATTCTCGACCAATTAGATCGAACTCTTATGGCAAATACTCAGCTTGACATGACCCCTTATGTCTATGCAATTGAGGGAGATATTGTACTTTGGATTCAAGATGCCTTCCAAAATGAACTACTATCCATTGTTCTAACCCACTTCTACGTAATGGGTTTCATGACTGCAACCTTCGCATCGTTTGTTTATCCAATCTATTTTGACGATAGACATATGGCTGACAGAGTATCATTGTCTATGTTTTGGGTATATGTTTTGGCCATTCCTTTCTATCTATTTTTCAATGTTAGAGTAACTGGTGATCATATCCCTGCAATGGAGACAATCGCCTATGATTTGACTCCTGAAATTCACAATTGGTTTACCAGAATCGACCCATTTACAAACGGAATGCCAAGCCTTCACATTGGACTTCCATTTGCCGTATGGTTAACCTATCTAAAGTGGGACGAAGATGGGCGTTGGGCCAAATTTAGAACTGCTTTGATGTTGTTTATCCTTCTCACAGGATTCACTATCCTCTATCTAGGAATTCATTGGGTAGTTGACATCATTGGAGGTATACTTGTAGCAACACTTGCTGTTAGACTGACGGAAAGAACTCAAGAGCCAATTTGGCGTTTTGCAGATGAGCGTCTATTTACACGTCGCTTAGCACGTTTTATGAAAGATCCAAGAGCTTGGTATCAAAGGGTAAAGAAATCAGTAAATCGGCAAATCGATCCATATCGAGAACCCTCAAAAACACAGACTGGAGCAGTAATTGTTGCAATCCTGCTCGGAACAGGAGTTGTTCTACTTTGGGACGCGACCCACCAAGATTTTCCAGTTGAGGGTGTCACTCCTACATACGCCGTAGGCTCTGGCGAATGGTTGGTTACTGTACAAGAGAATGAAAATGGAACAATTGATTTGATTTCTTGGAATTCTCAACTTAGGGAGTTAAAAACCATCTCAACAATAGAAATTGGAGAAGAAGGATGGACTTCAGTACCGAAGGTTTCTGCTTCGGAAAAAGGCGTGGTTCTCTTTGATAGTTTCAAGTTAGAATTTTGGGCTTACACCGATTCGGAAAAGAGCTTCCAATTAGATTGGTTAATCGAAGAAATGGACAAAGATTCAGAACCAATAATTGATGTATTGTTGGCTGAAAATGAGATTAACGAAGTCGTTATTGTAATTGTCTATTCAGAAGAATTGGTTTACCGCAACACCGATGGTCAGATAACTGAATATCCCTCTATGACAGGTCCGTTTAGTATGGTTGCCTCTTCCGGGCCTCTCATCGCTGTAGCTAATTCTACGATTGATGGACCAGTGCTTGACATTGTATCTCTTGCAACTCAGTTTAGTCTCAGAATTGATATCGCCAATAACACGGATCCACTCATCGACGCCCAAATCGAGGAATTTTTCGGGGAGGCTGTAAATTACTCAAGTTCTAGGATTGTTGAATTAGCGATGGATGGAAATCACATAGTTGCGGTTATAGATATTGGACCAGTCCATCGTACTGTCCTAATCGATACCGCTACTGGGTCCCAAATGTTGCTTTCCGACGCTCTATGGCCCTCATCATCTCCCAGTATTTCTGGTAACAATGTGGTCTTTCTACAGATTCCTAGATTTGATCCAACTGCTAGTCCGGATGACTTATTGACGGCAAGAGATGTATTTCTACACGATATTCAAGAAAATAGAACCTTGCAGTTGACAAATGACCCAGAAGTTGACCAATATAATCCACAAGTATTGGAGTCCAATGTAGCATGGATAGAAAGCCAAGAAGATGAAGGCTTGGAAATTCGTATGTATGCCTTGGAGGAAACTTTCGAACCTTATTCCTCCGTAGTCTTACAATCTTCTATCGTTCTACTAATCCCGATGATGGTTCTATATGCATTCCAAACTGCAAATGAGTCTTCAAGAGTGAACGTTCAGAGAAAAGACTGATTTATTCAGCAAGCCTAAACATTTCTTTGAGGCTTTTTTGTGCTAGCTTAATTATGCCCTCATCAAGTTCGATGATTTGGTCGGGGCGTGGCTCTCGAAGTGCTTGGAGAATATCTTCTAATTGAGTCATTTTCATGTAACGGCACATGACACAAGTTCCTATCAAATTCAATTCATTTTCAGATTCAGCTCTTATCCTATCCGCGGTGCCACATTCAGTAATTAGCATGATATCTGGTTTACCTTCTGTTCCCAGTCTCAGAGCCTCTTCACGTAGCACTTCACTACTGCCAACAATATCGCTTTCAGCGATTACGTCGGAATCACATTCTGGATGACTTAGGACTTGCAAATGTATACCTTCTTTTGCAGTCCTTTCTTTCCAGGAACGAATCTTGTTTCCGGTGAATGTTGCGTGAACATAGCATTCACCATCATAATTGATGACCTCTTTTTTTCCTGCAAGATGTTCAGTGAGATGTTTGCCCATCAATTTATCAGGTACAAAAATAAGTTTGTCTCCCGGTAACTTTTCACAAATTTTGAGATAATTACTACTGGTAACACAAACATCAACCTCAGCCTTTACTTCAGCAGTGGTATTGATGTAACAGGCAATTGGAACACCAGGATATTTTGCTTTCAAGTCACGTACATCTTGTGCAGTGATGCTATCGGATAGTGTACAACCTGCTTCAGGAGAAGGATGTAGGACAACTTTGTGGGGGCTGACTATTTTCGCGGTTTCGGCCATGAATCTAACACTTGAAAATAGAATAGTTTGTTGGGGTGCGTCTCGAGCAGCTTTTGAAAGTGAATAACTATCAGAAACCGAATCTGCAACCCCATAAACTATGTCTGGCGTTTGATAAGAATGTGCGATGAGGAAGACATCATTTTTTTCCTTCAATTCATTAATTTCCAAAGTTAAAGGTGCAATCGTTTTACAGGTCTCGATATCCCATAATGTTCCTTGATTGATAACTTTCTGTAACCTTATTGCCTCTTTTTCAATTTCTTCTTCAGAATATGACTTTGGAGACAAAGAACCACGTGGAAGAGGGGCCGAAGGCATCTGCATTGTCATAGATTTTCGCTACTTCGTGGTGTGCAACCGCTTTCAAGGCATCTCATCTCGGAAGTACATGGATGAGTCTGCGATTCCCTTTTGGTTTGAAGACTCATTGCTACATATCGGAGCAGAGGCGACTGCTATTTCTGGTTCATGGATGGGTTTAGATGCAGTACTTAAAAAACGTGAACCACGCGCCTATCGTCACCCCTCATTAGACAAAAAATTGACTCGTCAAAGATTGGCTGCAGAAGCACGAATTCTTTCTCGTTTACAGAGAATTGATTTCCCATCTCCATGTTTATTCGATTTTGACTCCGAAGGTGGCTGGATATTGATCTCTCGAATAGATGGAGTTCCATTGTACGAAGCGTTACAGAACGGAAATGCTGGTTTGAATGAGATAAAGAAATTTGGGGAATTAATTCGTAAATTGCATGAGGCTGATGTTTCTCATGGTGATTTGACCACACATAATGTGCTATATGATAAAGCTGGAAATCTAAGTTTGATAGACTTCGGTCTTGCAAGAATTTCTCCAGAGATTGAACAACTTGGTCTAGATTTACAAGTTCTTAACGAGTGCCTTACTGCCAGTCATTACGAAATTGATTCTGCAGTAGAGGTGATGATTGAAGGGTATCTATCCGGAGATTCAGGTCAAACAAAGGCATTGGTAAATATTTCAGCAGAGGAAGTAATTGAACGATTCAATGCCATCCGAGGACGAGTTAGATATCATGCATGAGTTGAGTAAATGAGGATATTATTTGCTACTGGTAATGAAAATAAAATCATAGAGGCTCAGCAGACCTTAGCTCCACTTGGTCACACAGTTGAAGGATTATTGATTGATGGGAAGAGACCAGATTTCAATGAACCCAAAGAACTTGGATTAGAGCCTGTGGCTGAAGCAAAAATCCTGCAGGCATTGACATTGATAGAGGGTACTGAACTCGAAGGTAGTGCTATTCTAGTCGAAGATTCAGGAATTTTTCTTGATGCATTTCCAAATTGGCCAGGGGCAGAATCTTCTGATGTAGAAAAAGAAATTGGGTTATCAGGGGTAATTGAAAAAGTAAACAAATCAGAAATTAGAGGTGCGGAATTTCGAGCGGTGGCTATTCTTTCCGACGGTTCGAATTTTTGGAAATCAAAGGGTGTTTGTCGAGGGAGTATTTCTCATGAAATAAAAGGCCAAAAGGGATTCGGTTACGATCCCATATTTATTCCATCAGAAGGCGATGGTCGAACGTTTGGAGAGTTGGGGGCAGAGGTGAAAAATCAGATCTCTCACCGTAAAAAAGCCATGCAAGGTCTCTCAAATCTTCTCAAATCCCCGTCAAGGTGAATAGAGACAGGCTGCTGTGAGGGACGAGGGAGTAACGTGGTTTCGTACACTAGGTTGTTACTTTTGGTGCTACTTCTTCTAGGTACACCCCTGTTTTTATTATTCGTAGGTTCTATGAATCTAGGTCAACAGATTGCTGCATCAACCGTTCTAATAGCCTTCTTTGCTCTATTTATTTTTTCAGGACGAAAGCCATTACCCCCTGTCCCCAAAACACAGGTTGTAGTTGAGGAGAATCAGGAGGAGGTTGAGGAAGAGCAACCTATTGCAACAGAGGTTGAGGTGCAAACGGATGAACAAGTCACACGTAGTCGTGGTAGAGTTGCAGCTCCTCTAACTCCACCAATGCCCCCACCAATACCGGCCCCTAATTCCCCACCAATGCCAGCCCCTGGGATGCCAACTCCTCCCCCTCTCCCTACTGAAATGCCCCCAATGACAGTTGAGGGCGGCACGGTTGCAAAGAGATTCGTAGTAACTAATGATGCCCAATCAGAGATGGAGACTGAAATAGAGACTTATGTTGAAGAGCAGCGTGAGAAGAGAGCGGTTATTCGAGGGAAAATTGAGCGACGACGGCGAATGGCGTTAGCAGAAAGAAAGGCTGCAAAAGTCAGAATGTGGACTGAGTTAGAAGATGGAGAAGATCTCGGTGCTTTACTCGATAAGCCCAATCATGGACTTATTGTAATCGAAGAAGACGAAAGTCCCGATGATTCATCCCCATTGGGAGTATCATATGTCCGAATTGATGAGTCTAGAATACTCAAAATCAGAGTGCCATTGAAGATTCCAGAGAAGGCAGTAAGCAAACCGGTTGAAGAATTACCAATGCTCGAGGATATGCCTCCTATGCCTCCTCCACCTAGTGGGTTACCTCCTATGCCGCCTCCTCCTGGAATGCCTCCACCTCCTCCACCTGAGTGAGCGTATCTTCAAGCGGCAGTTGCTCTTCGGTCAACCATGAGCGAAGATGTGCTATTGGTAGAGAACGTCCCAGTCGAGTGCTCAAGTCCATCTGGTGGAGTGATATCTGTTTGGACATTAAATCGTCCAGAAAAACTCAATGCTCTGAACAAAGATTCGCATACTGCTCTCAAAAAAGCATGTGATGAAGCGGAGGCAGATGACAACGTCCGAGTAGTGGTAATTCGTGGCGCTGCGCCTCCGCCAGCTCCAGAGGGTAAGCGTCAGAAACCAGCCGCTTTTGCTGCTGGTGCGGATATTTCTGAGTTTGCCGGAAAGAATTCAGATGACGTCCGACCATTCTTTGAGGATAATGCATGGGAAAGAGTTTGGAATCTATCAAAACCAACTATTGCAATGGTCGATGGCTTTGCCCTTGGAGGAGGGACTGAATTAGCACTTTCCTGTGATTTACGAATCGCGAGCAATCGGGCTAAGTTCGGAACCCCTGAAATAAATCTTGGACTGATTCCAGGAGGTGGTGGAACTCAACGACTTTCGGATATCCTGGGATATGGCAAAGCAATGGAAATGGTTCTGACTGGAGAAATGGTCGGGTCAGAAGAGGCGCTTAGACTTGGATTAGTCAACGATGTTGTAGAGCCCGAGCAACTTGAATCTAGAACGATGGAAATGGCAGAAAATATAGCCAAAAAGTCGCCATATACTATCAAGGTTGCAAAACGAGCAGTTCGTTCTGCCCTTGATCTTGGAATGTCTGAGGGCATTTTAGCCGAGAGATCCGAATTCGTTGCACTGTTCGATACCGAAGACAAGGAAATTGGTGTTCAGGCCTTCCTTGAGCGGAAGGATGCTGAGTGGAAAGGTTCCTAATCGAAAAACAGCAATTCATAATCTCTAATCAATCTCTAATGTTGTGTCGGTAGTTGACTATCTGTTTTCTCCAAGAAAAGATCGTTTTGGCTCAGAAACCCCTAGTGAGGCATCTAGGATATTTTTCCTAATTGTCATTCTGTCTGTATCTTATTGGGCGTGGCAGATTTCCAATGGTATAGTCTCGATCTGGTTGATGTTAGTGATTCTCATATCGACCCCAATTCTTTCAGTAGGTTGGTGGTTAATTTCTTTGATATCACATAAACGACCAACTAAGGATTTATTCTCTGAATAGCTATTGAATTTTCGAGGAAATCTCACCTATTGGATCATTTGA
>DAOJ01000015.1:11436-11588 GCA_002502365.1 Euryarchaeota archaeon UBA106 | reverse complement strand
GCTATTGGAACTGAGGATACTTTTGCTCGAACTCCAGATGGAATGGAATGCCTGACTATGGGGGATTCATGGGACCTGCTTACGGAGTGGGATTCATGAGCAGAGCAAAAAAAACTGCTCAGAAGCGTCTTGCACGATTACTACGCGGAAGA
>DAOJ01000015.1:0-11032 GCA_002502365.1 Euryarchaeota archaeon UBA106 | reverse complement strand
TGTCCAGTTGTGGATACAACCAACCCGGGCACATTGTCCGTGTTGTATCAACGACCTGATGGAACTTCGCTCGGAAATAAATCAACAGAAAGGAGTTCTAGCCTGCCATATCGAAGTTGTTGGTGTACCTCAGGCGGATAGATGGACTGCTGCGATTAACGAATAAGTAGTCAAATCCAGACGTCATTATCCGCTGTGAGTTCGCTTTCAGCATCTCCGGTATTCACTACACCACGAGGCTCGACTAGCATAACTTTGCATTCAGAATCTGCGTATGGTTTGTGTTCGATACCTTTCGGAACCACAAGCATCTCACCCTCGTTTAGCTGAACTGTTTCGTTCTCAAATTCGATATTCATGCTACCCTCAATAACGATGAATACCTCGTCGGTATCTGGATGATTATGCCAAACAAATTCGCCTTGAATTTTCACTAATTTAAATTGATAATCATTTAATTCAGCGATTACCTTTGGGGACCAATGGTCGGAAAATTTGTCCAGTTTTTCTTTCAGATTAATCGTATCCATCATTCTTCAATCTCCTTGGTTTTGTCACGCTTCCATCTTCTTGCCTTCCTCTCTTCTACCTCGACAAGCTTTGCGCGGAGGCGTGTATAGAGAAACCATACAGCAATTCCCACCCCTACAAAATTAAAGATTACTAAGAACAGAAATTCTTGGTCATCCATAAAATCACATCACAAAGGCGGAATTACATCAATATCGCAGGTTTCTGACGGTTGCATGCAACAAGAAAGTACACCACCATCCTCGATTAGGAATTCGTCAAGTCCTGGTGGTAATGGTTCAGGATATTCCATTTTCCCTTCCTTCAACCGAACCAAACATGTGCCGCAGTTGCCCGATGTACAATTAGTCGGAATATCAACTCCGGCCTTCTGGGCAACGTCAACCAACGGCTCATCTTCTTCGGCTTCTGCTACTCCAAGAAGAAGGGCTCCGCGGAAGAATCGGACTATCGCCACGATACTCCGAATCGATTATTCGTATTGAAATCGACCGGTGGACTCAATCATTTTTCCAGCGAGTCCACTGACCAGTCTGCTTATTGAAAACAAGACCAGCCTTCTTCATCCACTTGTTGAATTTGGTAGCTCCTGCACCTGTGGCTAGGATGAAGTCTTCACGGTGTTCTTGGGCTTGGATATAGCCCTTAGCTGCAAGAGTTTGGTCTATCCATTCATCAATGCTCATTAGTCCGCCAGTTAGATCGCTTGCCTCAACTGCCGCAGCCATTTCTTCGGCTGATGCTCCAGTTGCTTCCAAGTCCTTTATCATCAAATCCTTGATTTTATCAGCAGACTTCTTCTTAGGCTTACGAATCACCTTATTTCTTGGCTTCATCTTTGGATCAATGCTAATCCGAGAGCCATTGTTCAATTGTTCATCGACATAGTTCGCCATAGGAGCATGGAATTCCTCTTCACAATCCCAACATATGAAAGAAAAGTCAGTTGGATCTTCGATTACATTCCCGCCACGGGGGTCCATCTCTTCCCCACACTCTGGACATGCATACATGCACAGTTTGGGAGCTATTTTTCTCCGGAAATCAACTATATCTTGAGGTGTACCAACCAATTCAAGCATTTCATGGTCTCTAGCCGCTTCTAATCCGCGAGTCTCAAGTTGATCCCGTAGTTTCGTGCGTTGTTCTCGCTTAGATTCATCATCGAATGAATTTTCCAATTTCACGATTAATTCAATGGTCTTACCAAGGCGGTTCATTACTAATTTTTTGGAGCGGAATGCCTCTACCTTAGCGAGCCTAAGTTCCTCTTTCTTTTCATTAAGCTCGGCAACGATATCTTTCTGTTCTCGCTTGAATCGCTGCTCTTCGATTTTATCGACTTTCTTTTTCTTATCCTTAGAGAGTACATCTGCGAGATATCTCTGCTTCGCTGAACTTCTTGGACCGGATTTTACCGCTTCGAGGACAGACTTTGCAATCTCCTTCTTTAGTCCGTAATTATTGCGAAGTTTTTCTTCGTCGAGTTTCTTCAAATCCCCGACTTTAATCCCCGAATCAGCTAGGAGTTGAGCCGTATTCTCGTCGATACCTCTACGCAGAAGCGCGAGATAAGTGTCCTTCTTGGCCATTTTACCAACTCCCTTCCCAGCGATGCCTCTACACGCTTCGCTGTACTACCCGAGCCTAGTGTTGCCTTTGAAGGCGTGGGATTCCGGATCTCTGTATTGTTCAGGCTTGGCTAATTTGTGAGATAACTTTGACCCAATCCTCAGAGGAAAGATTTTCAGGACGTAAATCTAGTGTTTCAATGGGAATTGAAGCAATTGCTGTTACCCAACGGGCGCGATGCCATCCAGATATCCTATTGAGGCGATTTGGTGGTTTTTTCAACGTAGTTCGTAATTTCCTACGACGATTGGAGAAACACTCAGAAATCACCATACGGTAAAGTCGGTTATCTATAGATGTGGTGGAATCGCGGTCAATTGGAACCATATTTGTTAGGCGAGAATGCACCCTTGGAGATGGACTGAAGGAATGAGGTGGAACTTTCAAATCTAATTCTACGACAAAATCTAGCCAAAGTGAGTGACCAAGTGGCCCCCTACTTGCATGGCCCTTGCTCATGGCCATTTTTTCTGCAAATTCTTCCTGAACAAGTAGAGTAATTCCCTGCAACTGATTATTCAAATGGAATTGCTGAATTTTCTCCAATATCGGACTGGATATTTGGTAGGGTAGATTCGAAACAATATGAGTGATATCTTGCGGCCATTCGATTTGAAGTGCATCGCCATGGATGACTTGTAATCTTACTTCTTCGCTATCGAAAACCCGATTCAGATGCGATATGGCTTCTTCATCCAATTCAATGGCGGTTACTCTTGCTCCGGTTCGCAACAATTCCAATGTCAAAGAACCTGGACCTGGACCAATCTCCAAAACATGACTCTGTTGATTTATTGGCTTGTTCCCCGAAGCTATTTCTACTGCTCTTTCAATGACTGCTTCATCGAGAAGAAAATGTTGACCAAGGGAGCGATTCGGAGTAATTCGATCTCTCAATAAATCAACTAACAGTCTAACATCGAGGTCTTCCATACGCCCACCTCTATCAGGCGCTGACCCTCACCAGTAAATCAAGCAGACAGGGTACTTCTCCTGGATTTTCCATTTCGCTTACATACCTCTCAGCAAGTAGGTCGACTGCATCAATTTCTAACTTCTGACTAACGTCTTCTAGATCTATCCAGCCATTAGGCCCGCGTATTTCTACCCAAGACCTTGCAGTTGAGCTACCAACACCTGGAAGGAGTTGGAAGGCGTGAACCTTGAGTGAAATGTTATTGGCTCGATTATAGAATCCTAAATGAGGGTCTGGGTTTACTTTGATCGATTCTATAACTGATTCCTGTAGGACTGAGTTTCCCTCTGCTGTTAAATCTTGGAAGCGAAGTGAAGATAGTGGACCTGCCTTTCCAGAATCAAGAGCGATGTAATCACCTGATTCTGATGTGAAACCATCGTTCAATCTTGCTCTTACGATATGAAGACCTGGTTCTGAAATTGCATGAATTTCCCATCCAGATGGTCTTCTTTCCATTACATCAAGCACTCTGATATGAGTCTCTGATGCAAAGGGACCAGCGGCTGGGTCGCCATTGGAATTGCCATTCGGCTGCATAATCCTCAGTCCTCGGAAGTGGGTTACCCCTCATGAATGGATGTGTTGCTTTGGAATCGGTGAATTTTCGCAAAATGCTGCGTCCAAGATTAAAATTCTACAAAATTAGAGAATATGTTGCCTGACGGTGGTGATTATTTCCTCAACCTCATCCGTATCCATTGCAATTCTCTTTGAAGCGATAATTACGCGGACATCCTCTACCTTGATAGGAGCAAGTTCTGATATCTTTGCACACACCTCAGGATGTTGAGCTAATTTTTCGTTCTTGGAAAGGTCTTCAAATAAATTAGTGAAAGTCTCAGGACTAGTCTTCATTCCACCGCGATTTTCACTAGCTGCCCACTCAGCGTGTTGTAGGGCGACCTTCTGCTCATAGGACAATTCACCCCTTCTCTCTCTGGCATCCAATAACAAATCGCGGACAGTAGCGAAATCTACGAACTCTCTTTTGCTCATGTGAATCACTCCAGAGGATGAAGGTGTTCCGGTCGAGCTACGACCGTCTTTGCCATATTTTTGTCATGCAAAGATACAACCCATGCTCGGCCTTGCTTAGCTTTGATAACACCAGTAGCGCCTTGGAATCTGCGGTGAGGCATGCCCTTTTGCTGAGATCCATCAAGCACGACTGCGACTCTATCTCCAATTTCGTATTGATGCATTACTCGAGCGATATCGATTCGACCTCTTTGGGTTTTCGAACGACGTAGAATACTGCGAGTTCCTTGACGAGTACCGTGACTTCTGCGCATGATTTTCACCCCTCGACCATAGGTCGTGCGAGCGGTCGACCTGCCGCCCATTCTTAAGCCCATCTGAGCAGTTTAGGCTTCAATCGGCATGAATATCTTCGACATCTAGCCAAATTACCTCGCAGGGACTACCCAAAACTTCGGCTACCGATGGGACTGTTCTACCTTCATCAGAATGTACTAATTCCTTGACATATGTTCCAGCCTCGCAGCGAACTGAAAATTGTACTTCTTCTGATTCAACAACAATGTTCTCGATTGATACAACTTTTCGTCTACGTTTCTTATCTGCTCGTCGATGTGATACTCTCTTTGGTGTTTGTTGTTCCAAAGTAACACCCGAAAGGTTCGAAATTGATTCAACAATGACTGATTCTTCCGGTAGCTCTTCTACAGAAAAACGGATTGTGTAGGACTTCTCAGCTCGAGTTTCTTTAACTCTGCTAACTTCACTTCTATTTGTCCAACGTAAATCACTAATTTCGATTTTATCAACCGCGTTTGAGTTGACTGCTTGCATGACTTCCTCAAGGTCTGTGTGGCGTACCTTAGGACGCTTTACTTCAAGGACAAAGGGACGACCTCTTCCTAAACAGCGCACATCGATGTCTTCTCGACCCATTCCGTGGAATGAGGTATCCTCTGCAGACAAAACTAGTCGGAATGGTTCTCCAATCAAATCCTGCACAGAATCGGGATATTGTAACCCTGTTCCCTCACAGGCTTCACAGCCCTCTGCACGGCCGCGACAAGCGCGACAAGGCCAGCGAGTCTGTGGTATTCCTCGATCCAATTTTCTGTAGCGGCCGTAGATGAATACCGGACGAATATCAACATCAACCCTTAGCGTTAAACAATCAATTAGAATCATCAAATCGGGTCTTTCTTTGACGAATTCGACGCCATCCATGCGGGCAGAAACCCCAGTCTGTACAGCTTCCGAAAATGCCGCCTTCAGAGGTCTAGAACCTGGTGCCGCATGACGGGTGCGAATTCTGTCCTCTTCCTGAATTAGATCCTTAGGGACATGGACTCCAACTTGTAATGAGCCATGATCGAGTTCGCCGGTTTGTTCGACTATTCTCTCAACGATGTTATCGACATCTTCGAAGAGGTTCTCGCAAAGTGGACAAAGATCGGGCGCCTCGAATGATTCCAATTCTTTGTCTCTAGCAAAGGCTTCAGCACGAAGAGAGGCACCTCCCTTTTCTCCGATTTCTTCAGTTCGCCGCCCGCCGACTCGGTGCAAGCAGTGGTTACAGGTACCGAGTCGAATCATGTGAGCAATACCTAGTGGTGCAGGACAAGGGGGAGAATCCCAATCCAAAGTTTGTCCATTGGTTTCGAAATCGTCCCCATCGAACCATTCCTCTTCTTCATCTTCATCAACTTCAACCTCAACTAGGTCATCCCAAGGGTCTTCTGCGGCAGCATAACCAGCCGTCGAGTAGAGTTGCCACTCCTCTTCTTCAGGCGTGGTCTCATCAGCCTCTGGCTCTTCTGGGTTCATTGAATCACCCACCGCAGCGAGGGAGGGAATCCCACATTGCGATGATTCGCGGAATCAAGGGTTACATTTGAGCGCTTCTATCCAAATTTAAGTCTCATTTTCGATAGACAAACTGCCAAATTAATCAATTAATGAGCCTTTTTCTTCACATACACTACGAAGTAAAGCAAAAGAGAATATGCCGCTTGAACAGCCACTAGGCCATGAAAATCGTAAGCCATAGCGGCCGACCAATTCCGCCTTTGGCTTGTCCAAGCGTAATCTCATGACCTCTTCACGGAATTCAATAATACGCTGTTCATTTTCTTGTCTGGGTCCACACTTGGCGCAAGGACAAGCCAGCCTAATATCGAGATAATCTACTCGGAATGATTGACCATCAGCAAACCGCATTACACAGTCTTCTTTTGCCCTCTCAAGGTCGGTCAGAGATTCGGAATCAACCATCTTGTTCAACTCGCCGTCAAGCACCAACCGCTTCAACCTGCTGAGTCTCCTTGCTGCGTGTTCGAGACATTGCTCCAAGCATTGCAGGAGTAACCACGAGGCTGGCGAATAAGGAAAGTCCAATCATTGCGGCGCAGAATAAACCGAAGCTTGCAAAGAAGCCCATTGCAGAGCGTGTTATGATTAGGAAACCTGTTACATCTGAGACAGCCGAACCAAACAATGCAAGACCTGCTGCCCCGCCAATTGCCTTGATACTGGTCTCAACATCTGCACCTGTTGCGCGTTCTTCTCGATACCTCTCAACTACGTGGATAACGTAGTCTATTCCTACACCCAAACTCATCGCGGCAATTGCTACTGTAACCATGTTCAAGCCATATCCTGCTGCCGCGATGATGGCGTATAACCAGATTATCACAATTACAATCGGGATAGTTGTAAAGATTGCAGTAGAGAGTGACCTAGTCCCCCAATACCCGGCGCCTATGACCAATAGAATTGCAATTGCAATAGCAAGATTCACGCTTACTGTCATGTATACATATCCTGTAATTGCAAGAATAACCGGCAAGGATACAATGAGGTCTCTCAATGAATAATCATCAAAGCCATACTCGACCTTTCGGAATCCCCACCATAGTGTGATTAGGCAAAATAGAACCCCTAAGACTAATGTTCCTTGAAGCTGGTTCTGCATACTGTTTGCGGCCACAAAGCGAGTTACCGGATCACCGGTAGCAATCGCCCAAGTAACGGGATATTCTTCAGTGGCTGAAGAAATGTCTGCCCGTTGTGAGAGGTCCTGTGCTGCTAATTCTTGGAATGGTTGCATATCCATCTCCAACTCTGCCAAAACCTGTTCGACAACGATGAACTGCTCAGGGTTTGCGATACCCCATCGAAGTGTCATTCGAGGGTATTCTGGAATGCTACCATCTTGGCAAAGATGTACAAATTCAGGATCTATTTCGCAATTTGGAGCGATGTTTAGCGCCGTTAATGATGGAGGAATATGTGGAATATAACCGCCTTCTGGAACCCCATAGACATAGACGAATCCATACATGAATCTCAAGCAATCTCTGTCCGTTTCATCTGGTAATCCTGTGAATAGTGTGTCACATTCAAGTGAGTCAGATTCCCAACCGGCTTCAATAAACGGGGTGAAATTTGCGAACATACTAGCCTTCGCCGCCCAAACCAACTCATCGACTGCATGTAATTCAGGAGTGCCTAATGGAGTCTTAGTGTATTTTCCGGGATCGTTGGGGCTTGGATCTGCCATGTTGTCCCTAGTTTTCTGAATCGCGGCGAATACCCTCGGATCTAACATGTCACCCTCAACAATAACTGCCGCAGGCTCGCCTTCGTCACTGAATCTAGTATTGACTAACTCTACGGCTTGCGCGAAATCTGACTCCTCATCTAGGAAATCTTCCACCTTGAAATCTCCTTCAAGACTAAGCATCATAGGCACAGCAACGGCCGTGATTGCCAAGATCAAGACTAGTAGAACGGCCGAATTTTTTGAGGAATTATCTGCAATTTTCACTAGATTTTCTTCACTTATCATGTGAATAATACCTTCGTCTTCTTCCGGTAGATTCCCTTTCCCTCGAAGGTATTTATCCCAATCCATTCGAATTAACGGAGCCCAGATACCTGTCAGAATGAATGCTGCTGCGACTCCTAACGCCGCCTCAACTCCGAACGATCTTAGTGCTGCTATATCAGACGTTAAATTTGCAGCAAATGCTGACATTGTTGTGAAAGAAGTCAACATAATTGCTCTTCCAACTCGCGATAATGATGAGTGAGCAGATTGCTCAGGTGTACGCCCTTGTCGCCTCTCCTCCTTGTAACGATGAAGGGCGTGTAAACTGTCATCAATACCCAGTGCGATGACGAGTATTGGAAGTAAATTCGAAAATTGGCTCTTGCTGATTATCTTGAAGCCGTACCTTTCTCCTAGTACCATCATCCAACCGATGGATCCTTGCATCCATAGAAGGGCAAAAAGTAGGGTTGCCCCAACAATCACGACATCGGACTTTCTTCTGAGACTGAACCACAAAAGAACAGTAATCGCAATGGCCATTGCAATTAACAGAAGGCTCGACTCAAGTAATTCACGATTCAATTCTACGTTTACGCCTTCATTAATAGAAAATGTGAGAGAGAGTTGATCGGTTGTGCGCATCTGCTTTTCAAGATCCATTATTGCCCATTCAAAGCTACAAAGTTGAGCTCCAGATTCTTTCGCCTCTCGACATTCATCTACAGAATACTGAGGTGGTGTTGTAACTAGATGCAATCCCTCAAATTCGTACCCATTTCGTTCATTTTCTGCATCGGCCCAATAGTATGTTATTCCATTCTCTTCTAAATCAGTACGACTAAGTTGAATCAATATCCAAGTCGTTGAGGCTGACCATCGACCAGGACCCCAAGTGACATCTTCATCGAAGGTTCCATCCTCGCGAATAGTTCCTCCAATTGGCCCAATTAGGGTACTATTTTCATCATAGGTAAAGCCTCTATCTGTCGAAAACCATCTCAACATCGCTCCATCTGAATTCATGATCATTCGATGTGCTGCTAAGTCGATGTGCGCCTGTGTAACGTTAGGGTCATCATAAGTCAGACACTCTAATTCACCGCAATCTTCCCAATTTGTTTTCGGCGGCTGAGGGATACCAAACACATTCACTGTCGGTTGAGTTAGTAATGATTCTCCGGCCATGAAAGCACGTAGAATATCTGGAAGTGACATAGGTCCCATGAATCCAGTTCCAGTGAGTTCAGTTACGAGAGGTCTTGTGAAATTGAGTAGATAATGCGAATTTGCAATTTCGGTTTTCGTTTCAATCTCTCTCAAAACTGTCAGATTAAGGATGCCGCCAACGGGAATTCCCTCCCCAACCATACCTGCACTGGTTCCTTGGAAAGGTAAACGCTCAGACGGATGGGGAAGATTAGCATAATCTATATCGCCAGAATCGGTCAAATGAGGGGCAGGGTTACCCACCAAAATCGCCTCGTTACTCCTTACTGAAACCGCAAAACCATGTGTCTTCTCAGCGGCTTCAAATTCCTCATTTACAACCTGATTTGCGGTTAATTCAGGGGATTCCATGTCGTATGATTGGACGTCAATAGGTGTTAGGCTAGCGATTAATCCAGGAACCATCAGAAGGCTAATTGCTAAAACTGCTGCATGTAATTTGAAACTACGAGGTAATAAGAAATCGGCGACTCTTGCAAAATCTCTGACCTCACGCACATACCAAGGCAAAAAAACGCATTTTTTAATTGATGTTTAATCAAAGTCCAGATTCTTTCAGATTGTCAAGCGCCTTTTTCTGCTGCTTACTTATTTTTTCAGGCTCTGCTAGAACGAATTCGATATCTAGAGGTCCGCCGTTGTGACCGTGTCCTGCTAACCGGCGCCGGTCACCAATTCTGGTACCTTCTGCGACCTCAATTTGAACTCTCTTTCCTGCTGGAGTACGAATTCTAACCGCGCCTCCCAAGATCAATTTCGAATAGGGTATAGGGACTTCTTGAATCAGTTTACCACCTTCCCAACGACGACCCTCTTCAGCGTCAAGGCGAATTGTAATTAGCAAATCTCCAGCTTCGCCTTGTGGGTGTTCGTGACCCATTTTTTTCAGGCGCAATTGCTGTCCATGCTGAGCGCCTGAGGGGACACTAACAGTAATTGTTGACGAGCGGGTTTCTACACCTTTTCCGGAACACTTTGGACATGGTTTCCTTGAATTGAAAGAATTTCCTTCACAACGTTCGCAAATCCGTAATCTGCGATGACCGAATTCAATTTTAGTACCACTGAGAGCCTGTTCCAAAGAAATATCGATTCCGGCTTCGATATCTGGGCCTTTCTGAACCGGAGGTGGTTGAGACTGTCTGGCTTGTTGTCTTGACTGTCGCTGAAATTGCGGTTCGGCTCCGCCCATACCGCCCATAAACTGATTCAAAATATCTGAGAAGTCAAATCCTTGGCCTCCACCGAAACCTCCTCCTCGAAAACCGCCGCTGCCCCCAAATCCAGAGAATCCGCCACCGCCTCGAGCAAACATTTCCTCCATTCGAATTTGCTGATCATACTCCTTTCTGGCAGCAGCTGTACCGATTTGATCGTATGCTGCTTGAATCGCTTTGAATCGCTCTTCGGCTGCTGCGTCACCTGGATTTCTATCTGGATGGTGTTGTCTTGCCAACTTACGGTAGGTCCTCTTTATCTCAGCATCAGTTGCGTCTTTTGAAACGCCCAATACACGGTAGGGGTCCTCTCCCATCGGACCTATTGCGTCAATAGAGTGTCTTGAATCTGATTGAAGTTAGACGATGCTATAATGAGAAAGAAGGATTCCAACAGTCCATGGCAGTAGGGTGGGCCGTGTTCAGAAATTATGTTGGTCATGCAAAGGAGATTTATGGAGATATTACCGAATATCCACTTTTTTTCCTTATGCCACCATCAGCATTAGTCGAGGCAGATGAGGAGGGAAACAATGTGGTAGCGTTGAGTTCAGCAACCGAACATATCGATCACGAGGTTGAGTTGGTGATTAAACTAGGAGATGACCTGCGACCAATCGAAATGTGTGTTGGCTG